>SXQV01000150.1 GCA_005792805.1 Methylococcaceae bacterium
ATAGTGGTATCCCATATGCAGGTATTCAGACCATTCCACTAGGCAGCACCCTACTTTACAACTCATCTATCACGGATACATCATTCCTAAGGCTTAATAGTCAACCACCCGCTGGAGTTACTTTTTCTGGATGGAGTACCAGCACACCGATCATCGGAACCCCATCAACGGGCCTTCATAATCCACAAGGAGACCTACAAAAGATTAGTTTTGGATCATTTGCCGGATTTCAGTCCTGCGTGGACAGTGCTCAAGGGTTCAATTGCACACCCGCACCCGAGTCTACCGGGAATTTCCTGCAGGTTCTTTACGCACAAGGCATCACTGAAGGAGGCAGTAGTGGGTCTGGTGTTTTTATGAACAATGGACAGTATCTTTACGGGCAACTAAAAGGTGGGAATCTATCTTGCGCCAATCCAAACGGCTCCACAACCTATGGTAGGTTTGATAAGGCTTATTTGCAAGGGAATCTAGGGCAATGGCTAACTGCATCCCCCCAAACAAAAGAAACTTTGTCCGTAGAAATACAAGGCATCGGTAGGGTTACAAGCGAGCCTGCGGGGATAGACTGCCCCAAAAATTGCATAACTAGTTTTCCAAAAAACTCGCAAGTTAAGCTGGCTCAAATCCTTACGGATGCACACTATGTTTTCTCCGGTTGGGAGGGCCCTTGCGAAGACCGGACAGCGAGAGATTGCACAGTAACCATGTCTAGTAGCAAGAAAATAATAGCCAAGTTCCATGAGTTCCTTATCCTTCGCATGCCATCACCACTTTCGAATGGACCTGGCTACGTTGATTTGCACGGCGATTTTGGAGGGGGAATGTGCGGCAACGACTGCTTTCTAGTGAAGAAAGGAGTAGTTCTAAGCTTGGTCGGATACCCTAAATCGGATTTTATCTTCGCTGGCTGGGGTGGGGACTGCGCCAGTACGGTTGGCACATCAGTTTGCTCAATAAAAATGGATTCCGATAAAGTGGTAAGTGCTACTTTTATACCAATACCTAATGGGCATTCGAGTGTTATTGCATATCTAGCGAAAGGTAAAGGCCGAATTGTAACCGAGCCGAATGGAATCGATTGCAACAGCGAATGCAGCACCTCATTTCCAATTGGGAGAACCATTTTGATTAAGGCTGAGCCTGATATTGGTTATAATAATAGCAGCCTCTATATTTTTTCGGGGAATAAAAGTTATAGCTGCATAGAGGCAGCCTGCCAGTTAGAAATAAAACAGCTGTCTAAGTATGCGCAGAGTATAGGCGCTTATTTTAACTGGGCGGGAATAAGTAACCTGAATGTAAATATCCAGGGCTTGGGAGATGTTAGAAGCAATTCTCCACCATCCTTTGAATGTACGGGGAATTGCATCCGGCAGATTACTACAGGAACGCTATTAACCTTATCTGTCTCCCCGAAAGATAATTACAAATTCATCGGATGGAGCGGAGATTGTTCAGGCACTGATACTTGTACTTTAACGATGACTTCTGATAAGAGCATAGCGGCCACTTTCACCTACAGTCCGCCCCCGCCAAGCACTTACACATTAGGGATAAGCAAATCCGGTAGCGGCACTATCACCAGCGCACCAGCAGGCATCAACTGTGGATCAACTTGTAGCACTACCTTCACCGCTGGGACCCCGGTCACTCTCAGTGCTGTACCAAACACCAACTACTCGTTTGCCGGTTGGACTGGAGATTGTTCAGGCTCAGGTGCCTGTGTGGTGACGATGAATTCAAACAAGAACGTTGGGGCAAGCTTCGCTTACAATCCTCCACCCCCAGCCTCGTTCAATCTGGTGGTAACCAAAACAGGTTCCGGTACTGTGAGTAGTCAACCCCAAGGCATTAATTGTGGTGCGACCTGCAGTGGACCATTCGGCGCAGGGACGATGGTCGCATTGGTTGCGCTACCGGATAACGGATTTGAGTTCTCAGGATGGAGCGGTGCTTGTTCTGGTGCCGGAAACTGCTCAGTCATGATGGACGGGGACAAAGCCGTATCGGCCAATTTTGTCGAGGTACCCACCTACCTGGTCACGGTCACTAAGCAATCCGGGGGTGTGGTGAGCAGCGAACCTACTGGCATCCTGTGTGGTGGGGCTGCCAAACAGTGCAAGGCGCAATTCTCTTCTGTCAATCTGACAGCCACACCCAATGCTGGCTATGAATTCATCAAGTGGGTCGGTTGTCAGAACGCGGAAGATAATGTTTGCTCACTCCAACCCACCAAGAAGACCACAGTGAAGGCGGTGTTCAAGGCGTTACCCAAGTACAAAGTCACTGTTGTCAAAAACAAGCTGGGGGCGATTACCAGCACTCCTGAGGGGCTTAAATGCCCGGCCAAAAAGACTAAGTGCTCAGTTAGCTTCATAAAAGGAACGGAAGTCACGTTGACTCCGGCACCACAAGAAGGACGAACATTCACTGGATGGACGGGAGCCTGTTCGGGGTTTGACCCATGCACGCTTACACTGGATGGCAACAAAGGCGTTGGAGCCACATTTCAATGATGAGCCTTGAGCACAGTTAGGCAGTATACGGATGGCTGGCTCTTTGCCTTATCGCAAAGGACTCTGAAATCTGACGGCTTGAAGCATCAGGCGAAGAGCGCGACCCTGTACGGCCGACGGATCACAACATTCGGGATTGCCGACACAGAAATCATCCTTGACAAGATCACAATAGAGACCTAGGTTCCAACAGTGTCAATTTGAACGTAAGCCTTCTCCCAATCATGAGAAGAGACGTGGACAGCACAATTTGTGCTCAACTTCATCCGGGAGCCTCGCCATGAAGAAACGATCGGTTGGTTTCTGCCTCTTCGCATCGCTTATGCTTGTGTCTGGACTGTCTTTCGCTAACTCTGGGGTTGCCGGGGGTACGGTAAACACGCCCATCAAAATAAACAAAGGTGGCGACTGGGTGAAAATCAACGCACAGCCTGTAAGCCTTGGCGAATCGCCTTCAACATGCACAGCAACGGCGAGTGCCTCAATTTCTGTCCCTAATGCACAAGGGGGCACTTACTCGCTGGGTCTGGGAATCGATGACGCTAAGCCACTGTCGTCGGATAACTGTGTGAGGAGTTCAAAAGTCTCTCGCAACAGCAGCCAAGAAGTTTCGGATGTGTGCTTGTTTGACGGTCTTGTGGGCTCCCATTCTATTGACCTGTATGCAAAGGCCGCAACCAAAAAAACATCGAATGCCTATATAGATAAGAGCGGGCTCATCATCCATTGCTCAGAAAAAAGCCTCGGGGATGGCGCGGGAACGGGGGGCGTTACTCAAACCATCAATGTCATAAATAACACTGGTTCCACCCAGACCTTTTATCTAGGATTGAATAACAAGACCTACGCACCGTATACCAAGCTATTCTGGCAGAACCAAGGATGCTTGTTCACTACCGGGAATGATTACGCTTGCCAATTCACGCTGGCCAACAATGGCACGCAGACCTTCACTGTGACGCAGGGGGGCAACATAGCCATATCCGCAGGCATTCTTGTCTGGAGCACATGCGGAGGTAATACAGGACTTAGTATGGCGGAACTGAACCTCAATACCACACCCTACGGCCAAGACTACTATGATGTGTCACTGGTGAATGGATTCAATTATGCGGTGAGCATTTCACCCTTAGCATCAACAAATCCGGATGTGCCGGCACCTGATTCAACATCCATCAATATCACTTCCCTGACTGGAAATAGCAAAATAGCAGGTGTCTATCCGGCGGGAATGGATATCTGTGTTGCATCCCAAAGCCCCCCCATAGGGTCAGGTTGTCCGGAGGGTAACTACCCCAACGAAGCGCACGCAGGGACGCAATACGATCCGAATCCCGTCTGTCAGGCGGCACAACCTGCTGGCGCTAATGCAACCGTGCCAATTTATAACGTGACTTTCAGTAGCCCATAAACAATAGCCTTGAGGCTTCACGTTTACGATCAGATAGGCAGTATACGGACGGTTGGTTCTTTGTTTAACTTCAAGGGGCTGACCGTTTCCTTTCTTGGTCCCAACTGAGCTTCCCCTCGTTTTGGGTGACCGTTATGATCCTGGTTTGCGTCTCGCTTTCAGCGTGTAATCTTTTTGATGTTATGTCTGGGGTCAGACCTTGCCGTTTTGGTTCGATCCATGCGGTTCCGGTTTCTCCAGCCGTCCATCCTGAAGCCGCCATTGACGATCCATACGTGCCGCCAGGCTCGCATCGTGTGTGACCACCAAAAAACTAACCTCATAAGCTTCGTTCAAATCCAGCATCAGTTCGTAAACGGCTTCTGCCGTCTTGCGATCCAGATTACCCGTAGGTTCGTCGGCCAGAACACAGCGTGGCCGGGTGACTAGTGCACGCGCAATAGCGGCGCGCTGACGCTCACCCCCTGATAATTCACCAGGTTTGTGTTTTGTTCTGTTGCTGAGCCCCACCTGTTTCAGCATGGCATTAGACCGCTCTCTCGCCTCATCAAGATCAATATTGGCTATCAGGAGTGGCATGGCTACATTTTCGAGCAAGGTAAATTCGCCCAAAAGATGATGGAATTGGTAGATGAAGCCGAGTGCCTGATTTCGTAATGCCGATAGCTCCCGCTCATTCAAAGCGGAAATCTTGTGACCGACGAGTTCGACTTCGCCCGAAGTTGGGGCATCCAGGCCACCCAGCAAGTGAAGGAGGGTACTTTTCCCCGAGCCTGATGAGCCCATGATGGCGACTCGCTCCCCCGTTTCAATCGAAAGGCTGATGTCCTCCAGCACATTAACGTTGAGGTCACCCTGGTTGAAGCGCTTATACAGGTTCTGGCAGGAGACTACCGTGCTACTCATAACGTAACTCCTCTGCCGGCCTGATTCGTGAGGCCTGCCAAGCAGGATAGAGCGTGGCAAGAATCGAGAGGATAA
Source organism: Methylococcaceae bacterium (assembly GCA_005792805.1). Lineage (GTDB taxonomy): Bacteria > Pseudomonadota > Gammaproteobacteria > Methylococcales > Methylococcaceae > UBA6136. The sequence goes on from SXQV01000150.1 coordinate 4,912, forward strand.
ATGCGACGCCTGTGATGCGGTAGACATCTCCCCAGATCAATTTGGATGGTAGTTCACTGATGTAGTAAACGTCCGCCGAGAGAAACTGTACGCCAAAGAGCTTCTCTATCGCCGGGACCACGGTTTCGACATTCAGCGCGAGCAACACTCCGCCAATTCCGCCAACAAGTGTTCCGAACAGGCCGATGACCGTGCCCAGCACAATAAAGATGGCCATGACGGACAGTGGGGCCATTCCTTGCGTCCGCAAGATGGCGATGTCGGCGCGTTTGTCAGTAACGACCATAACCAGCGTGGACACGATGTTGAAAGCGGCTACGGCGACAATCAGGAGCAAGATGATGAACATGACGCGCTTTTCTGTCTGGATGGCCTTAAAGAAATTGCTGTGCGCTTGTGTCCAGTCGGTGACCATGTATTCACCGGGTAGCTTTGGGCCGATCTCCCGAGCAATCTGCCGTGCGTAAAAAACATCATCCACTTTGAGTCGCAAGCCGGATATGGCGTCGTCCAGGCTGAATAGACGCTTGGCGTCATCCAGGTTGATGAGTGCCATGTTGCGGTCGTATTCAAACATCCCGACGTGAAAAATACCGACTACGGTGAACCGTTTGAGTCTTGGCAGGATGCCTGCCGGTGTGGGGGTGACTTGTGGCGTGATGACCGTGACCTTGTCGCCGGTAACGACGCCGAGATGCTCCGCCAGTTCAGCGCCGAGAATGATGCCAAACTCGCCCGCTTTGAGATGCGAAAGATTACCCGTGACGAGTCGGGTTGCGACTTCCGATACCCGTGGTTCGAAGTCCGGCAGGATGCCTCTGAGCAAAGACCCGCTGACTCGCTGTCCAGAGTTGATCATGGCTTGCCCTTCGACGTAGGGTGCCCATCCCTTGACGCGGGGCTCTGTTTTAAGGGCGTCTTGAAGGCTCTCCCAGTTGTGCAGTTCCCCTTCGCTGCCAGTGATGGAAGCATGGGAAGTCATTCCAAGAATCCGGTCACGCAACTCGGCTTCGAAACCGTTCATTACCGATAATACGGTGATGAGCGCGGCAACCCCCAGCGCGATGCCTAGTATCGAGGTGAGGGTGATGAATGAGATAAAACCTGTACGGCGCTTGGCTCGCGTATAGCGTAGCCCAATAAATAGGGTAAGAGGTTTGAACATGATCGAGGGTGCGCCGCTGAATTAGGCAAGAAGTCGGACGGTCTAGCGGGTGGCCGGGGGCTTCTGGCACTCACTGCAAATGCCATAGAGGCAGAGTGAGTGATCGGTCAGCGTGAAGTTCTTTTTTCTGGCTATTTCGCTTTGGAGCATTTCTATGGTTTCGTCCTGAAACTCCTCGACGCGCCCGCACTGCACACAGACAAGATGGTCGTGATGATCCCCGCGGTTGAGTTCAAACACGGAGTTACCACCTTCAAAATGATGGCGAATGACGAGTCCCGCCGCTTCAAATTGCGTGAGCACACGGTAGACGGTGGCCAAGCCAATTTCTTCACCTTCGGTGACGAGGTTTCTGAAAATTTCTTCTGCGCTCAAGTGGCGATCATGCACCCCTCTTCTCTCGAGGATTTCGAGAATCTTAATGCGTGGAAGGGTAACTTTCAGGCCCGCATTGCGGATGTCTTTGCTTTCCAGGGCGTCTGCTCCGTTTCGGTGTTTTACGCTGCCCTATAGGGTATGATTGTTCGCTTGCTCTTGCACGCAAGCATCATACCATGTGCCACTTACGCTTTGTTATTGCCGCCATGATTGCCCCATTCATGGTGGCCTGCTCTTGGGACTGGCTGCCTTTTGTCTATCGCCAGGACATTCACCAAGGAAATGTGATTTCTCAGGAGATGGTCGATCAATTACGGCCTGGGATGACTAAACGCCAGGTCACTTATGTCATGGGGGCTCCCTTGATGATCGACCCGTTCCACGATGATCGATGGGATTATGTCTACTCCAACCAGCCGGGAGATGAACCTCGGGTTCAGAAGAACGTTACCTTGATATTTAAGGGGGATGAGTTGGCCGCACTGCAGGGAGACTTTCGTCCCGGCACTTTGCCTTCCATTGAGATGAAAAAAGATGCGACGATCAATGTGCCGAAAATCGCGAGAGAAAGGACGATATGGCAAATGATCACCGATCCATTCGATAACGAGAATGAGTAGGCCGGGGCTTCTATGTCACTTTTTCTGGACTCTCTCCCGCCTGGCCGTTCTTGGGTCGGCGATCAGTGGCCGGTAAATCTCAATCCGGTTGCCGGGTAAGAGCCTTTGGTCAAGGCCGCAGGGACGTCCGAAGATTCCTATGGAGATAGAACCCAGGTCGATTTCTGGAAAACGATCCAGCACGCCGGAGGCGTGAATGGCGGCTATGGCGGCGAAGTCCTCCGGGATTTCCAGCGATAGCAACACTTGAATCCCCGGCTTTGCATAAGCCACCTCGACTCTGATCAGTTTCACGCGGAACTATTTCTCCCGGAGGCGTCCGTCATAGCAAGCCCATCGCATGGGCAAAAATGATGAAAACGGACAGCGGTGCTACATATCTGATCAGGATCCTCCAATAGCAGAAATACGACCCTAGTTCGAGCTCCTGTGCGCTCTCTTGCTTTTTCACGATCCAGCCAGCGAATACCGCGATAAGAATGCCGCCCGCCGGCAACATAAGGTCTGCAGTAATGAAATCGACTAATTCGAACAATGTCTTGCCGAACCATGTGACAGAAGCCCCGTGGCTGAATGAGATCAATGTTCCTAAGCCGAGAAACCAGCAGGCGAATCCGGCGTAGATGCTGGCTCTTACTCGGCTCAAACTGCGGTTCTCGGAAAGCCAGGCGACGGCAGGTTCGATGAGGGCGATGGCCGAAGTGATAGCCGCAAAAAACACCAAGATAAAAAACAGGGTGCCAAACAGAGAGCCTCCCGGCATGTGGCCAAACGCCAAGGGTAATGATTCAAAAATCAGGCCTGGGCCCATGCCTGGGGCGAGCTGGTTGCTGAACACCACGGGAAAGATTGCGACGCCCGCCATCAGGGCCACCAAAGTATCCGCCGTGGCTACAAAAATGGATGATCGACCAATTGAGACATGGTCAGGCAGGTAGGATCCATAGACCATGATGGAGCCCATTCCCAGTCCCAACGAGAAAAAAGCTTGTCCCATCGCCACTAATAGGCTCTCGCCGGTCAGTTTGCTGAACTCTGGCTTGAACAGAAATGACATGCCTTGCGAGAATCCGCTGGTACCTGCGGCGTAAATGTCCAGCGCAAGCAGCATCAAAAATAACCCCGGCATCATGAGCCGGGCAACACGTTCCAGACCTTGACTCACGCCTTTGCTGACAATCAAGACAGTGGCAGCCATGAAGGCGGTGTGCCAGACCAGTTGAACGTCGGGTGCCGCCTTTATGTCCTGAAAAGTTTGTTGTGCCATTTGCGGGGTGACGTTGTTCAGGAATCCTCCACCCATCTTGAAAATGTAGGCCATCGACCATCCTGCAATGACCGAGTAGTAAGACAGGATCAGGAAACCGGCGGCTACTCCCAGCCAGCCCACGTAGCGCCATGCGCGATGTACTCCGGCCTCTTCGGCTAGCGCCGCCATGGTATTGATAGGGCTTTGACGCCCACGCCGTCCGAGCATGGTTTCCGCCATCATGATCGGTAAACCGATGCCTACGACGCAGGCGAGGTAGACCAATACAAAAGCGCCACCACCGTTTTCTCCCAGTAAGTAAGGGAATTTCCAGATATTACCCAGACCAATGGCAGAGCCACTGGCTGCAAGAATAAAGGCTAGGCGCGAGGACCATTGTCCATGTAGCAGGCGTTGATCGGTCATGGCTTGGATCGTTGTTTGAGTGTGTGGTTAGCACTTGGGTAAGTGCATTCGAGTTAAAATAGCGCATTTTCGCGATTCAGTCAGGGATTCAAGGCACAGGTTATGGCGACAAAAAAGAACAAGGATGGTCCGGGCAACGGCACGATTGCCCTGAATCGACAGGCGACGCATGACTATTTCATTGAGGAGCGATACGAGGCAGGCCTGGTTTTGCAAGGGTGGGAAATTAAAAGTTTGCGGGCAGGGCGCGCCCAGTTAAAGGAGAGTTACGTCGTTCTTAAGGGGGGCGAGGCGTGGTTGCTCGGATCACATCTCTCGCCGCTGACGACAGCCTCGACCCACGTCATCCCCGATCCCGTGCGGACGCGCAAGCTGCTATTGCACCGGGGTGAACTGAGCCGCCTGATCGGTCATGTCGAGCGAAAAGGCTACACCTTGGTTCCCCTGGCGCTCTATTGGAAGAAAGGGCGTGCCAAGCTTGAGATCGGGTTGGCCAAAGGTAAAAAAATGCATGACAAACGAGCGACGGAGAAGGATCGCGACTGGGAGCGAGAAAAGCAGCGTGTTATGAAGCATGGCTGATGTTCGTTGGGGTTTAGTCCTTGCCTTATCGCCTCTAAGTCCGGGTGTGGGTTCCCTGCATCCACGTCACCTAATCATCACTACGTTACCAAGAGCCGCGTCGGCTCGGTGCAATACAACAAAATGAAACGACTTCTAGCTTTTGCTCTTCTATTGGCCGGTCAAATGATCCTAATGTCATTAGGAGAAGCCAGGGAATATTCCGCTTTGGTGGTGGAGCCCGAGTCTGGGCGTGTCTTATATGAGAAATACGCTGAGGAACTGAGGCATCCCGCTTCCGTGACAAAAATGATGACGCTCTATCTGGTATTCGAGGCTTTGGAGCGAGGTGATCTCACGCTGAACGCCCCATTGGCTGTCTCTCGGAATGCCGTTTTGCGTCCCCCATCACGGCTTGGTTTGACTCCTGGCGATACCCTCAGTGTCGAGGATGCCATTCTTGGTCTGGTGACCCGTTCCGCTAATGATGCGGCAACGGTTATTGCAGAAAATCTTGGTGGGACCGAAGTGTCATTTGCCGGAATGATGACAGCCAAGGCTCGTAGTCTGGGGATGCGGGACACTGTTTTTCGCAATGCTTCAGGGCTGCCCGATGCGGATCAGGTCACCACGGCGTGGGATATGTATCGGCTAGGTAAGGCATTGATTAATGACTTTCCCCGGTATTACCCCTACTTTTCAACGCCGCGTTTCTATTATCGAGGCCAGAGTTTTGATAACCACAATCATTTGATGGAGACCTATCCGGGTATGGATGGCATTAAGACGGGGTTTATCAATTCATCGGGATTTAATCTGGTGGCTTCCGTCAGGCGTGGGGGAAGGCGAATTATCGGGGTTGTCTTTGGTGGCCCGAGTGCGGTTCGGCGTGACAGTCATATGAGGGAGATTCTCGATGACGGCTTTTCCCAGCTCAATGGAGCCCCTCCTGGCTATATCGAGACAAAGTTCGAGAAGTCCTCTGCGTCGCGAGGTCAAGGTCGGCTTTACGCTGAGTTGGATAACGAACCGCCCCAGGTGACGTTCGGCAACGCCAAGCGGTTCAAGGGAGCTAGTACTCCGTCAGGTTACCAGCGTGCCGCAACGGTTGCTGACTCATCCAGATACTCGAAGCCTGCCCTGCAACTGCGGTCCAGGGCGGCAGTTAGCCATCGTCGTGAGCAGCGGGAGTCTTCCCGTGCAGCGCATCGAACTGCTGGGACAGTGTCGAAGGCGTCCCCAAAATCAACTTCAACCCATTCCGGGGTATCGGCTGTTGCTGGCAAGGGTCGCCACAAGGCGCACGTCCCACTGTCAGTGGCCGCATCTAAAAGCAGGACAGCGGCAGCCTCTTCTTTAAGCACGAAGACGTGCAAGGGAGCAAAGGGCAAAACTGGCAAGTGTCTCGCTAAATAAGTCGTTTGAGTTACGTGAGCAGTCCTCCCAACATAACTCCGTATGACCGTCTTGGCGGGTCAGACGGGTTACACGCACTGGTAAGTCAGTTTTACCGCAACATGGATGAACTGCCCGGGGTCGACGACGTGCGCGGCATGCATGCCCTGGATCTTTCCGGGGCGGAAAGCAAACTGTTCAAGTTTCTTTCTGGCTGGTTGGGTGGCCCGAATCTTTACTGGGAGGAATTCGGTCATCCGCGTCTTCGCATGAGACACCTGCCGTTTTCTATCGGTGCCAAAGAGCGCGACCAATGGTTGGCATGCATGCATATGGCGCTGGACAGCACGGTGCAAGAGGCCGAATTGCGCGAACATCTGTATCAGGCATTTATTCAGACGGCCAACCACATGATCAACCGAATCGAGTGATAACGAAGATGCTGGTCTACCCGGAGCTCTTGCAATGAAAATGTCTCCTAACGCTTTCCTGGAGTGGGAAGGCAAGCGCGTCACTTTGCTTGGCATGTCGGGTGTTGGCAAAACCACGCTGGCCAACAAGCTTCCCAAGCATTCCTGGTTCCACTATTCGGGAGATTATCGGATTGGTACGCGGTATCTTGATGAGCCGATCTCCGACAACATTAAGCTACAGGCGATGGAGATCCCTTTTCTGCGAGAGCTTTTGCAATCGGATTCCATCTACATTCGCAGCAATATCACCATTGACAATCTGACACCGGTCTCCAGTTTTCTGGGCAAGCTTGGCAATCCGGCATTGGGTGGTTTGAGTCTTGATGAATTCAAGCGGCGACAGGATTTGCATCGTCAGGCGGAAATCAGCGCCATGCGGGACGTGCCGGAATTTATCCGCAAGGTGGACGCCATTTATGGCTACAAGAATTTCATTAATGATGGCGGCGGCAGTGTCTGTGAACTGGATGATGCCGAGACCTTGAAGATCCTCGCCGAGCACACGCTGATAATTTATATCCGTACCTCTGTCGAGCTTGATCACATCCTGATTGAGCGCGCAAAAAGTCATCCCAAACCGCTGTACTACCGGGAGGCTTTCCTTGATGAGCAGTTACCGGCGTTCATGATGGCGAGTGGTTATGACGAGGTTGACCAGGTGCCGCCGGATGAATTTGTCTCATGGGTGTTCCCCAGGCTTTTCTGTGCCCGTATCCCTAGGTACGAAAGGATTGCCGGCGAACTGGGTTATACGGTCGATGCCAGTGATTTGGCGGCTGTTAGAGACGAGGCCGACTTTATCGGGCTCATCTGTGATGCGCTCGCTTGATTCTGCATCGAATTGAGTAGTTAGGAGAGACTTGAGTGCCCCTTGTTGCCCATAACGATCTTCCGACCTTCAAGCGTCTCAGTGATGAGGGGCAAGAAGTACTGAGTGTCGAACGTGCGCGTCATCAGGATATTCGTGAGATGCATATAGGGCTTTTGAATATGATGCCCGATGCGGCGCTGGAGGCCACAGAGCGGCAATTCTATCGTTTGGTCGGCGCGGCCAATCCGATTGTGCAGTTTCACATGCATCCCTTCACAATCGAGGGCCTGACTCGCAGCGGCGAGGCGCAGGCGCACATTGACCGATATTACGAATCGTTCGACAAGATTCGTGACGAGGGTCTGGATGGATTGATTATCAGTGGCGCCAATGTGACCCATGCCCGTCTACAGCAGGAGCCTTTCTGGCAGCCGTTGACTGAGGTTTTCGATTGGGCACGTCAACACGTCAGTTCCACGCTGTGTTCTTGCCTGGCCACGCATGCGCTCATTCAGTACGGCTATGGCATTGAGCGGACACCTTTGGGGTTCAAGCGTTGGGGCGTGTATCCGCACCGCGTGGTTGAACCTATCCACCCGTTGGTAGCGACAATTAACACCCGTTTCGATGTCCCTCATTCGCGCTTCAATGAGATTTTTCGGGGGGATATGGAGCGTGCCGGCTTGCGTGTGCTGGTTGAGAGTGAGGAGGCGGGCGTTCATCTGGCGGTCAGCGAGGACTTGATGCGGGTCGTGTTTTTTCAGGGCCACCCAGAATACGACACCATCAGCCTCTTCAAAGAGTACAAGCGGGAAGTGACACGTTATTTTGCGGGAGCACGTGATGACTTTCCGCCGCTGCCGGAACATTATTTCAGTCTCGACCTTGAAGACTGCCTGAATCAATATGGGCAGAAGGTCAGGCAGGCCCGGCGTGAAGGTCTCCCGTTCCCGGAACTCCCGGAGGAGCAGGTGGCCATCCATCTGGACAATACCTGGCGAGACACCGCCAAGGCAGTTTTTAATAATTGGCTGGGGTTGATTTACCAGGTGACGGATCAGGATCGTCGGAAGCCGCTGATGGGGCATGTTAACCCGCATGACCCGCTAGGCTTGGTCGGGAAATTGAGCCAGACCGATCTGGGCAGGGCGGGGCGCGATGAAGGTGTGGCCGCTGATGAACCGGATTTCTCCTGTATTCTCGTGGACAGGGGGCCCGGATTTTCATAAAATCCCCGGCAGTTTAAGACTTACGCGAATCGACATGAACGGGACGGACCTGACGGTTCATCCCGTTTTGCATGTTTAAGGTGGACTCTATTGAATACCCAAGCATTATTGGCCCTGGAAGACGGAACGTTATTCCGGGGTGTGGCTATAGGCGCCGAGGGGTGCTCGGTGGGCGAAGTCGTTTTCAATACTTCCATTACCGGCTATCAGGAGATCCTTACCGATCCTTCTTA
>SXQV01000151.1 GCA_005792805.1 Methylococcaceae bacterium
AATAGGTGCTGTATTGCAGCATCAACAGGCGGTCACCCACGCCAATAGCCAGGGCACCACCCGAGCCGCCCTCGCCGATGACGGCGCAAATGATGGGCGTTTTCAGCGTCGCCATCTCGAACAGGTTACGGGCAATGGCTTCACTCTGTCCGCGTTCTTCCGCATTGATGCCGGGGTAAGCGCCCGGGGTGTCGATCAGACAGATGATGGGTACCTGAAAACGCTCTGCCAGTTTCATCAGGCGCAGAGCCTTGCGGTAACCCTCTGGGCGGGGCATGCCAAAGTTGCGGTAGATCTTCTCCTTGGTATCGCGACCCTTCTGGTGGCCAATCACCATTACCGGGATGCCGTCGAGTCGCGCCAGCCCGCCAACAATAGCCGGGTCGTCGGCAAAGGTCCGGTCACCGTGCAATTCATGGAAATCCTCGAACATCAGTCCGATGTAATCCAGGGTATAGATTCGCTGGGGGTGACGGGACAGTTGCGAAATCTGCCAGGCGCTGAGATTGGAGAAAACCGACTCGGTCAACTTCCGGCTTTTGTCCTCAAGCTTGGTGATCTCTTCGCTGATGTTGATTTCATTATCAAAGCCGACACGCCGGAGTTCGTCGATCTTGGCTTGGAGATCGGCGATAGGCTGTTCGAAATCGAGAAAGTTGAGATCCATGCTGGCGTCCCGTGAGCCGGAAAAAGGCGCTCATTCTAACACTTCAGCCAGGAAATCCAGCAGGCTCCGCCAGGAACGATGGTCTGCCGCCGACTCATAAACCGTACCCAGATCCGGGGCGTTGGCTCGTGGGTTGGTAAACGCATGGGCCGTGTTGCCGTACAGGTGAAGCTGCCAGTCGGCTTTGCCTTCCGTGAGCTCGTGCCCCAGCGCCACCGCCTGTTCCGGGCGCGCCATCGGGTCATCGAATCCGTGGAGAACCAGCACCTTGGGCTTGATAGGCCGTTTTTCCTGATGTTCCGGCGCCGTGAGCAAGCCGTGAAAGCTGACGACTCCCCGCAAATCCGCACCGCTCCGGGCCAGATCCAGCACGCACAGGCCACCAAAGCAAAACCCCATGGCCGCTATTCTGCCGGGGCTCACTTCCGGCTGTTGTCGCAGAGCCGCAAGCGCGGCGGTGATGCGGGCCTGCAAATGGCGGCGGTCGGCCATCAGTCCGCCCATCAAGTGCGCGCATTCTTCCGGCCCGTTACCCACTCGGGCCTCACCATACATATCGAGAGCCAGGGCGACATAACCGAGTTCGGCTAATTGCCGGGCCTTGCCGATAGCGAAATCATCACGCCCTGCCCACGTAGGCGCGATCAATACGCCTGGTTTTGGGGTCGCGCTGCACCCGTCATAGGCCAGAAAGCCCTCGCAGCGCGTATTGGCATGAGCGTAATCGACGGTTCGTGTCATCAGAGCCATGATGGATTTTTCCTTTGGTGATAAGTTTCAGTACGGCGGCGGGATGAAGGCGACCGGCAGCGAAACCAGTCCCAGCCATTGTCTTGACGCTCATCCCGCTATGCCGGACTATGCGGCCAGCTCGCTGAACGTCTGCCGGGCCTCTCGAAACACCCTACCGATGATCCTGCCGTGGATCATCCTTCCATTCATCCGCCACTCAGGCAAGCTTGAGGCATCCCATCCATGAGTTCAATCCAGAATTTACCCGTAATCCAGAAACTTCGCGCCACCTCCATTGGCCAGAAATATGCCGCATTGCCGCCCCTCGGGCAGAAACTGGCTCTGGTGGGTTCAGTGACGTTCCTGATCTCCCTGATCCTGACCCTGGTCTACTTCTTTGTTGATCGCATCATCGCCATCGGCTCGCTGTCGAGCATCCTCGCCGGGCTGGCGACTGGAGCGGGCGCGCTACCGGTGCTTTTCTACCGGCACATCACCCGCAAAACGCTCAACACCATGCTGGGTGCCGCCGCTGGCGTCATGCTCGCCGCCACCGCCTTTTCCCTGATTGTTCCGGGAATTCAGGCGGGGAACGGGCTTTGGCCGGGTTATGGCGTTTACGTGGTTGCCGCCGGCATCATGGCCGGGGCCGGGTTTCTGGTGCTGGCCGATCAATGGCTTCCTTATGAAAAATATCTTGAACAGGGCGAAACCTTCGACCCCCTGCGCAAGGTCTGGCTGTTCATCGCCGCCGTCAGCCTGCACAACCTGCCCGAAGGCGGCGCGGTCGGTGTCAGCTTCGGTGGCGGCGACTGGCATAACGGCGTAGCACTGGCCACGGCGGTAGCGCTACAGAATATTCCGGAGGGTCTGGCGGTGGCGCTGCCACTGGTGGCGCTCGGTTACCGCCGCCAGCAGGCGGTGCTGATTGCCACCCTGACCGGACTCATCGAGCCCATCGGCGGGGTGCTGGGCATCATCATGGCCAAGGCGTTCCTGCCGCTGATGCCGGTCGGCATGGCCTTTGCCGCCGGTGCCATGCTCTTTGTCATCAGCGATGACATCATTCCCGAAACCCAATCCCGAGGCAAAGCCCGCTACGCCACCTTCGCCATGATGACCGGATTCATCATCATGATGGTTCTCGACAATCTAATAACCTCCCCATAACCGGGGCACCGCCCTTACGGCAAGCTTGCCAAGTGGACGCCAGCCAGAGAAGTGATTTCTAATGCCGGTACCCCAACACCCCGTTGCAGGGAGGCAAAATTGACCGACATGCACTCGTTCCCCCTGTCCCTGGCCAGCTTTGAATTCCGCTTCCAGACGGATACGCCGACCGGACTGCCGCCGTATCCGGGTTCGGCCTGGCGTGGTGCCTTGGGGTGGTCGCTCAAACGCACGGTTTGCGTGATTCGCCATACGGCCTGCCCGGACTGCCTGCTGTACCGGAGCTGCGTCTACCCCTATCTGTTCGAAACCCCGCCGCCACCCGGCACCAGCAAGATGCGCAAATACACGGCGGCACCGCATCCGTTTGTTCTGCAAATCGAGACCCGGCAGCAGGGAACGGATTACCGGCTCGGACTGGTGCTGATCGGGCGGGCTATCCGGCAGTTTCCCTACTTCGTTCATGCGCTCGGGGCAGCGGGCGGGCAGGGTATCGGGAGCCAGAGACGCGCCTTCGACCTCAGGGAAGTACGGCAAGCCCACGGCCCGGAGCTTGCCCGGTGGACCACGGTGTATGCGCCGGACCAGCCGCTGAGCCTGCCTGAATCAGACAGCCCGGTCATTCCCCCCGTCCCGGAATGGATTGGCATGGAAATCCTCACCCCGCTTCGCATCAAGCGGGACAATCACCTGGTCACGCCCGCACGGTTCCGGTTTGCCGACCTGTTCAGCGCCCTGCTGCGGCGGATTTCCCTGCTGAGCTATTTTCATACCGGGCAGCCACTGGATGCCGATTTTGCCGGGCTCATTCAGCGGGCCGCCACCATCGAACACCACCAGCCCAGGCTCTATTGGTACGACTGGACCCGCTACTCCTCCCGGCAGGAAACCACCCTGGAGATGGGCGGCATGCTGGGCAGCATCACGCTGCGCGGCCAGGACCTCGCCGAATTCTGGCCCTACCTCTGGCTCGGGCAATGGACCCACGCCGGCAAGGGTGCCACCCTCGGCCTGGGGCGCTACCGGCTCCAGCCGGCAAGCTTGCCAGATCACACCACCGGCTAAACTTCTGCAATACTCCGCTTCCTGTCTTCAATACACGGTTTTGGGAGATGACCCTCATGTCGGAAAGCGCACGGCGCCACCTGCTCTGCATCGCCGGACTCACCCCGCAGGTCGTGACCGAAACCCTGTACGCGCTTTACCGTGAAGATCCAGCCCGGTTGCCCACCGACCTCCATATCCTCTCCACCGATGACGGCATTGCCCGCGCCCGGCTCACCCTGCTCAGTGACCAGCCCGGCTGGTTTCACCGGCTCTGCGCCGACTACCGCCTGCCGCCCATCCGCTTCGGCCCCGAATCGCTGCATGTACTCCACGACGGCAATGGCCGGCCCCTGACCGACATCCGGGATGGTGCCGACAACACGGCCGCCGCCGATGCCGTCACCGAATGGATACGCCGGCTCACCGCCGATGACGCAGACCAGGTGCATGTTTCCCTGGCGGGGGGCCGCAAGACCCTTGGCTTCTTTGCCGGTTACGCCCTGTCCCTGTTTGGACGGCCGCAGGACCGGCTGACCCACATCCTGGTCAATGCGCCCTACGAATCGCATCCCGGATTTTTCTACCCAACCCCCTATTCGGACATCATCTACGGCCAGCCGCCGGACCCGCGACCGCTCGACAGCCGCGATGCCATCGTCACCCTGGCCGACATTCCCTTCGTGCGGCTGCGGCACGGCCTGCCCGTATCGCTCCTCACCGGTCGCGCCAGTTTCTCGGCCACCGTGCAGACCGCCCAGCAGAGCCTCGGACCTCCCCGGCTGGAGATCCACACAGCACCTGCTCAGGTTTTCGCCGGAGGTGTCCGGGTTGAACTGCCACCCGCCGAACTCGCCTTCTACCTGTGGCTGGCCCGCCGGGCGGCCACCGGACTGCCGCCCGTGCCGTGTCCGCCGGACGGAGTACCCTCCGCCGGATATGCCGCCGACTTCCTCGCCGCCTACCGGGCCGTGCTTGGCCACCTGGGCGACGATGATCGTGTGGTTCAGGGACTCCGCCCAGGCATGGACAAGAATTACTTCGAGCGTCGCAAGAGCCGGGTCAATCGGGCGCTGTCCGACGCGTTGGGGAATGCCGCCGCGACCTACTTGGTACAAGGTTTCGGTCGTCGGCCTCGAACAGTCTATGGACTCAGCTTGGCTGCTGGGCAGATACTTGCCGAAAACTATACGGACGGGAGCAAGGGATGAACACGAAACGATTGAATGCCTCAAGCCGCGTTGCCCTGGCGGCCTACCTGCACGATCTCGGCAAGTTTGCCGAACGCGCCCGGATCGATGATGCCAAGGAGGTGGACAGCCGAGGTTTGACCCGCATCGAGCGGGAGAAACAGCTCAACTGCCCCAGCTTCAACGGGCGTTACACCCACATCCACGCCGCATACACCGCCATTGGTTTCGATCTGCTGGAGGAACACCTCCCGGATCTGGTGGGTGAACAGATGGAACCCTTCGGACCCTGGCGAGACCGGAGTGCCGACGACTCCATCATCAACGCCGCCGCCCGCCACCATAACCCCGGCACCTACCTGCAATGGATCGTCGCGACCGCCGACCGTCTGGCCTCTGGCTTCGAGCGCGATGAGTTCGACGATTACAACGCGGCGATGGAGGACGAGCAGCAAAAGCTCAATCACTACACCAAGCGCCAATGGACCCTGCTGGAACAGATTCATCTGGATCGCCCAGCGGAAGGCTTACCCCGATACCGCTTCGCGCTGAAGCCCCTGTCGCCCGAAGCCTTGTTTCCGGTTCTTGCCAAGGAGTGTGAGCGGGAGGACAACCAACAGGCAAAGGCCGAATATCGAGCATTATGGGAGCAGTTCAAGCCGGCGATCACCCGCATTCCCGAGGCACACCGGGCCAGCTTGCCGCTGTGGCTGGATCACTTTGACAGCCTCTGGCAAACCTACACGCACGCCATCCCATCCGCCACGGCGGGCAACGTCAAACCAGAGGTTTCGCTCTACGATCATTCGCGTACCACCGCCGCGCTGGCTGTCGCCTTGTGGCGTTATCACGCCGATGCGGGGCATGACACGGATGCCATCCTCGAAGGCTTCCGGGCGCAGTGGGATCGGAAACGGGCCAACAGCGATACGGCCCATCAAGCCTGGAACGAGGAAAAATTCCTGCTGATTCAGGGTGACTTCTTCGGTATTCAGGACTTTATCTTTGCCAGTGGTGGCGATACCCAGAAGCGGGCGGCAAAACTGTTGCGTGGCCGCTCCTTTTACGTGTCACTGGTTTCGGAACTCGCCGCATTGCGGGTTCTGGAAGCGCTTGATTTGCCGTCCACCAGCCAGGTCGTGAATGCGGCCGGCAAATTCATGATTCTGGCGCCCAATACCCCCGAGAGCGTAAACACTTTGCAGCGGGTGCAGGGTGAATTTGATGCCTGGTTTCTAAAGCACTGTTTTGGCCAATCCGGCATAGGGCTTGCCCAACTACCGGCCAGGGCCCGTGATTTTCAGTCTGGTAGCCAGCATGAGGAAAGCCCGTTCCGCGTCCTGACGCGCCGCCTGTTCGAGCAGTTGGAAACCGCCAAGCTGCAACGCTTCCGGCTGTGCGGTGACGCATCACCGTCGCCGCTGTTCGAAGATTTCCTGGATGCCTTCCAAAATGAACGGGGTGAATGCCGTATTGACGGTCGTTCTCCGGCCCAGGTTGAGCTTGAGCCCAGTGTCTGGGTTAGCAAACTCTCGCATGACCAGATTCGTACAGGCGATTACCTCGCCAAAAAAGAACGGATACTGATTAGTAGTGAATCTCTGACACATGACACATTGAACCTGCCGATTTTTGGCTATCACGTCAATTTCACCCTCAACGAGGACGACACTGGCCGCTTTGGCCGCGAAGCCCGTACCGGCAATTTGCGCCGCTGCTGGGATTTTTCCCTGCCAGGCGGCCTGGATACTCCGCTCTGGAATGGCTACGCCCGTCGTCACATTAACGCCTATGTCCCGTGCTACGAGGGACTCAATGACTGGGAGCGCACCCGCTATGATGGTCTGGATCAACTGGAGCCGGAGGATCTCAAGACCCTGAATCATCTGGCGCGTGATGACCGCCGCATCGGCGATGGAGACAACGACTGGATCGGTCAGGAAGCCCTTATGACGCTCAAGGGTGATGTTGACAATCTGGGGCTCATTTTTGAGAAGGGTCTGGAACGGCCCAGTTTTGCCAAGCTGTCGGCTCTGTCCCGTCAAATCAATGCGTTCTTTGCCATTTATCTGCCCTGGCTTTGTGCTCAGGGCACTGAGGATGGCGTTCACTGCTATCGCAATACCTATACGGTGTTTGCGGGGGGCGATGACTTTTTTCTGATTGGCCCGTGGCATTCCACCCAGAGACTGGCCCAGCGCATGAAAGAGGACTTTGCTCGCTTCGCCGCGCATAACCCCGATCTGCATTTTTCAGCGGCACTCTCCATGACCAAGCCTGGCCTGCCGATTCGTCATCTCGCCCGGCTGGCCGAGCAGGCTCTCGAACAGGCCAAGGGTCACACCCAGCGTGGACAGCCCAAAAACGCCGTGACCTGCTTTGGCCAGACGGTGGGGTGGTCGCAATTCGACGGGCTACGCGAACGGGAGCTTGCACTGAGCCGTCTGACCCGTGAAATCGGTCTGTCAACCGGCTATGTCTATGGCCTTCTACAACTGATTGATATGGCAGCCAAGGTTGACGTGCAACCGGAAAACGCACTCTGGCATTCGAGGTTTGCCTACCGTACCCGCCGCCTGCTGGAGGCCAAGATTCGGAATGGGGAAAGCCACGAGGCCACCGAGCTACGCCGACGCAGGCTGCAAAGCGAACTGGCGAATGAAATCGCCCATTTGGGCATCGAACAACATGGGGCGGCCTACAAGATTGCCCTGTTTACCCACTTGTATCAGCAGAGGGACTGAGGGAGCAGAACATGTCAGAACACGAAATCAAGCTAGCAAAACCCATCGCCCCGGAACTGTTCAACGGCATTGCCAAGGAGGCGGCCAAGACGGTAGCAGGAGCTGACAGATACCGTAACAAATCGACTCAGCTGCGTCGTTTCTATGACGAATTGGTGCTATGGGAAACCCGCGCCAGCCAGCAGCCCGATAAGTTCGATGATTATCTGCCTTTCATCCGGATGATCAACGCCAAGGCTGCCTATGCCGAAGGGCGCAAACTGGTGGATCGTACCTTTGTCAACCTGCTGCACAACACCCTCTCTCAGGTCAAGGACGCCGGCACCCTGACTACCTGCAAACTGTTCTGGGAAGCCTTCATGGGCTTTTACAAACAGGAACGCGGCGACAACTGATTCCCGACCAGCGAGACAAGCGCATGAAACTCATCAAAATCCAGAAAATTACCGGAACTCTCGAACTTGTTTCCGGCCTTCACATTGGTTCCGGCAACACCGAAATGCACATCGGCGGCACTGACAACCCGGTAATCAAGCATCCGCTCACCCAGCAGCCGTATATTCCCGGCTCCAGCATCAAGGGCAAGATGCGCAGCCTGCTGGAATGGGACATCGGCGTGGTTGGCCAGACCGATGGCAAACCACTGGGCTTCAAACACATCGCCAGACTCGATGAGGCGCAACAACAGGCCGCAAAGCAACTGCTCAGCCTGTTTGGAGGCGCACCGGAAGGCACGAATCAGAACACCGACCTGCTGACCGAAATCGGGCCAACCCGCCTGGCCTTCTGGGATTGCTCCCTGGAACCTGAGTGGGTTCAGGAAATGAATGACCGTAATCTGTTATTGACGGAGAACAAGTCCGAAAACATGATCGACCGCATTCGGGGCGTAGCCGAACACCCGCGCAATACCGAACGTGTGCCAGCGGGGGCACGCTTTGACTTCAACCTGACGATTCGCATTCATGACACCGACACCGACCTGCTGCAGCTGGTCTGGCGAGGTCTCAAATTGCTGGAACTCACCGGTCTTGGCGGTTCAGGCTCGCGAGGCTATGGCAAGCTTCGCTTCAAGCAACTGCAACTGGAAGAAGAGGATGTTCTGGTTAAATTGCAGAAGATTCGTCTGGGGACTGCCTGACTACGCTCATGGGTAAACAGGGGCAGCATGAGCGGGTTGAACTGACACATTGGGAACACGGGATGGATGGAGTGACGGAAAGGTACAACATGCAAGCTATACGACAAATCATCGACGACGCACCGGCCTCGCTTACCGTGCCGGAAAATTTGCGTCACCACAAGCTGGAAGTCATCTATCTGGTCATTGAAGAGCCTGCGTCTCAACGCCACGCAAAGGGCTGGCCGATTGGGGCTTTCGACCGAATGGCCGGGGGATGGCAGGGTGAGTCTCTGATCCGTGAGCCCCAGGGTGAATTTGAACGCCGTCTGGAGTTGGAGTGATGTGGCTTCTGGATACCAATGCCTGGATTGCTTTCCTCAATCCGGGGGAGTCCCCGGTAAAGGCAAGAATCGGGCAGGAAGCGCCAGGCAGCATCTGGCTCTGCGATATCGTCAAGGCGGAGCTCTACTATGGGGCTTTCAAGAGTCAACGGCGGGAATCCAACCTTGCATTGCTTGACGAACTGTTCAGCCTGTTCGCCTCGCTGGGCTTCGATGGCGAGGCTGCAAGACACTTTGGCCGTGTACGCGCCGAGTTAGCCAGAAAGGGTAAACCTATCGGGCCTTATGACATGCAGATAGCCGCTATCGCGTTGGCGCATGGGCTGACTTTGGTTACGCACAATACATCGGAATTCGGACGCATCGACGGACTGAGGCTGGAGGATTGGGAAGATTGACATGAAGACCTACCGTATCACCTTGCGCCCCCTTACCGCCTTCGGCACCCGACCGTTGGGCGATACGCTGTTTGGCCAGTTGTGCTGGGCGTTGCGGCATCGTCACGGCGAAGCCCAGCTTCAGGAACTACTCGAAGGCTATACTGGCGGCCAGCCTTTCGCGGTACTTTCCGATGCGCTGCCGCTGGATTACCTGCCGCGTCCAGCGCTGCCCGGAGCATGGTTTGCCCAGATTCTGGGTGAGGATGGCCTGCCCATCGAACGCAAGGCCGCCAAAAAGCGATCCTGGCTCCCCTGGGATCGACACGGGGAACCGGTCGACGCCTGGCTCCAGCATTGTCTGCCCGCCAGTCAGATCGCCGGGGCCGCGCCAGAGGTTCACCCGCAACCGCACAACAGCCTGCATCGTCTGACGGGTACCACGACGGGAGGCGAGGGTTTTGCCCCCTACACCATGACACAGCACTGGTATGGCGGGCATGAAAATGAACCGGTCACATTGGCAGTACATGCCGTTCTGGATGAAGCCCGCCTCAGTGCCGATGCGTTGCGGCAGGGTATGAGCGATATGGGAGATTACGGTTTCGGTCGCGATGCCAGCATGGGGCTTGGCAAATACGAGGTGCTGGCGTGTGAGCCAGCAGAGCTACCCGCCCAGCCTGGCACCAACGCCTGGTTGACCCTCGCGCCCTGTGTTCCGCAGGGACTGAGACTGGATTCCCGGAGAAGTTTTTACCAGACATTTACCCGTTTTGGCCGTCACGGCGATATTGGCGTGCATATGGGCAGTCCGTTCAAGACACCGGTGTTGCTGGCCATGACAGGCGCTGTACTGGCTACCGGGAGCGGCTTTAAGCCGCCCGATTCTGAAAACCCCTGGATTGGCCAAGGTTTGGGCGGCCAAGACAAGCTGACACGCAACGCCGCACTGTTTGGAACGGTGCAGCAAGGCTACGCGCCGGTAGTGGGCATCCGCCTGCCCGAGAGGAACCCTGGATGAAGACGCACGACAGCTACCACCTGTTTCTGACCCCCTTGTCGCCGGTACACATTGGTACAGGCGAGAGTTATGAGCCGACCCAGTACGTCATTGATGACGAAGGAGTGTTTAACGAATTCGATACCGGCGGCGTCATGAGGGTGCTGGGCGATGCTGATCGACGCCAGTTACTGAAGATCGTTGAGGGCAAGCCCGGCACCGACATGATCAGAGACTTGCAACGTTTCTTTTATCAGAAAAGGGCTTTATTGGTGGACGAAGCCATCAATTGCATACCTGTTCTGGCAGGTTTTACCCATCTGTATCGTCAAAGAATTGGGCAGGTAGCCCAGCAGGAGCAAACCGGATTAAAGCTGATCAACAGACTTGAAATAGACCGTTGCGCCTACCACCCCGGCACCCGCAAGCCCGTAATGTATGGCTCATCCCTCAAGGGCTCCATCCGCACCGCCTTGCTTGATGGTGTCAATCAGGGACAGCCTGCTCGCGAACAGAAAGGCTTGCATGAGTTTCAGGGGCGATTATTTAGCTACCTCAATGATCGTGGTCGCCCCACTGATCTGGAGCGGGATCCGCTACGACTGTTACAGATTTCTGACGCGGGCTGGGCCGCACCTCGGGAATTTCCGGCGGCTGAGGTCTATCTGGCGGTCAATCGCAAGAAAGCCCTGGTTCGCGACCGCGAAGGCCGGGAGGTTCGAGCCATGGGCGAGAATCTCTACCAGATTCTGGAATGTGTGTCGGGCTGGCAATACAGGGCCTTTTCCGGCCAACTCAACCTGCAATGTCTCGCTGCCGCAGGGGACGGGCGGCAGCGAGACCGGCGGACGTTGCCGGAGTTTCGTTTCGACCTCGCCGATATCGCCAAGGCCTGCAACAACTTCTACCGCCCCATTCTCAAGGCTGAAATCCAGGAGTTGAAGAATCGCGGCTATCTGAACTCCCAATGGGCGGAAGCCATTGAGCAAGTATTCGGCCTGACCAAGCAGCGCACAGGGAATGGCGTGACCTTCCTTCTCCGAGTCGGGCGCCATTCCGGGGCGCAATCCGTCACCCTCAATGGCGTGCGAAAAATCCGCATCATGAAGGGCCGGGGCCAGCCACCTGAACAGGCCGAAGCCGCCAAGACCTGGTGGCTGGCGGCCAGCGACAAGGATCAGAGTCAAGACCTGTTGCCGTTCGGCTGGGTGCTGATGGAAGCCCTGCCAATGCATGCCGATATTCCAGATTGGCCAGAATTAGAAGCCTTATGCACCCCTTGGCGTAAATCCGCTCTGGAGTTTGCTGCTATACAGCGGACCCGTCTGGCCGAGCGCGAGCAACGCCAGATTGAGCGGCAGAAACAGGCCGATGCCTTGCGTCAGCAAGCTGAAGCAGAAGTACAGGCGGAGGCCACTGAGTCCGCAAGGATCGCCAGCCTGTCCGAAAATCAGCGTGAGCTGGAAAATCTCCTTGCTCGCTGCACGCCTGCAAACCGTGGGCGAGGGCCGGGAGATCAGTTGTACGGGCAGATTCGCGAAAAACTTCAAAGCGGTATCGAGTGGGATGAGGTTGACCGGCGTGCACTGTACGATAAAGCGGTTGCCATCTTCGATCATCTGGGGATTGCCAGGGACAACAAGAACCGCAAAGCGCTGCTGCGTGGTCTGGGGTTAACAGTCTGACCCCTGCGAGAATGCCAGCCGCCGGGCCGAAGGCTTCAACCGGCTGGCGCTGGCGGTATGGGGCTTGAATGATGGTCTTATTGCCAGAGCGTCCTGATGGGATAGCGGCGAATGGCGGGGTCCGGTGTCACCAGCGGCAGACCGTGTTCGATGGCCTGGCAGATAAGCAGGCGGTCGAAGGGGTCTTGATGCAGCAGTGCCAGACGTTCGACATGGGCCACGTCCCGGGTGGCAATGTCGAGCAACTCAAGCTCCAGCGACCGGGTTTGAGCCATCAGGAACTCAAAGACAGTCCGGTCGCCGGATGTGATTGCGATCTTGCCCTTGCCATGCTTGACCAGCAATTCCCACAGCGACACGACGCTGAGGAGGCAGGCATGGCGTCGATCACGCAGCATGTCCAGCGTGGACGGGGGAATGCGTTCGTAATCACTCATCAGCCAGACGAAGGTGCAGGTATCCAGCAACAGCTTCACGACCGGAAATCCGCATTCAATGGGTCGCCTAGCAACAGGGTGTCACCTGAGAACAGGTTCTGCAAATCGCCGTCCAGCGGATCATTGAACGAAGATTCCATGTGGACCAGGCCCTTTGCCAGTCCTACCGGGCGTAATCCGGATTCTTCAGGGACATCGGCTGAGTTGACAGCCACCAGTCTGACCACAGGCTTGTTACGCCGGGCAATAATGACCGGCTCACCGGCCTCGGCCAGGGCGACATATTCGGAAAGGTGGGCCTTGGCCTCGTGAATGTTGACTACTTTCATGACTAAAAAGAACCGCTATATGACCCACTTGAGGGGATTCTAAACCATGTTTGAACAACACGCCGCCGTCTTTCTCTATGCCGTCAGTCCCGTCCATCTGGGCGCGGGGCAGGCCACCGGACTCGTTGATAATCCCATCCAGCATCACACTTGGGTTGGGAACCCGCTCCGCATGGCTTTGCATAACCGGTTTAACGATGTTCCAGCAAGATTTCGAGGATTCATGAATAACCTGATGGAAGCCGACTCCAGCCGTTTCCAGGCCATCACCACCGAAGCCTTCGCCTAGCTGCGGCGCGGCAGTCATGAATGGGTGTCGGAGCAGTTTAATTCAGCCCCCGCAATCGCATATAGGCCTGGCGAGGATGGATAATCGGCATGCCAGCAAAAGGACTGATGTCCAGAAGCACCTTGTCGCCCGTAACGAACCAGTCCGCATTGGCAGTGTGGGCTGCGGCGATAATCCAGGCATCATCCGGATCGGGAACGTCGGACGCTGGCGTTTTGGCGGCAGGCAAGAGGGTGGCGTGGCGCTGAAAGAACAGGTCGGTCTGCTCCAGTATGCTTTCTTCCACCTTCAGTTTTTCCCGGGCGATTCGCCGAAATTCTTGAAGAACACGTTCATCCAGCAGGATGGTGACATCCATGGTGATCAGGGTCTCCAGCAGTTCCGAACAAAGACCAGGCCAGAATCGACCACTCAGCCAGACGTTGGTGTCGACAAAGACTTTCACGAGAAGTCGCGGAAAAAGTCTTCGTCTGTGAGGTATCCCGCCCGCTCGGCGAAGGGTTTGAGGAGTCCCCGGGTTTGTCTCAGTTCTTCCAGCGCGGCTTCCCGGCGCAGCATGTCGCGGACGAGATCACTCTTGGTGCGTTGGCTTCGTTCAGCCATTCGGCTGAGCTGCCCGTCGAGCTGGTCGTCGAGTCGAATGGTCAATGTGGACATCAGGGTCTCCGCTTCATGTAATGCAACGTAATACAGGATAACACGTCATGCCTATTGCCGCCGTACCCAATTATCTGCGCCAGAATTTCAATGAAGCCTCGCCGGGAATGCGGTTCGGGATGTATCTGCAATTATGGGGCATCAATCGCCGCACCCGAGCAGCGTTATGGACAACCCATGACATCGGTTATGAAGTAAGAGGCCATAACCCGCAGGAACGTGAGGTCAAATACGAAAATAAGGTTTCGGCGCTCAAGGCGGCCACAGAGCTGAATCCTGCTTATCAGGAACTCATGCAGTGTCTGTTAGCTCGACAGACAGAGGCTTTTGCCTCGGTTTCAGATACGGCATCCCAAGTCTGTCTTTTAGCCCAATCAACCGCCCCCTTCACCACCGGCCTCGGCAACGAACACCCGCTGGAAAACGGCTTTGCCTTCCTCAACCCCTACGGTCTGCCTTACCTGCCGGGTTCCGGCGTCAAGGGGGTAGTGCGGCAGGCAGCACCAGTCCGCACGATTCCGGCCAGCCCATTCCCATCAGCTTCCTCACCGTGCCGCCGGGTTCCGGCTTCACCTTCCACGTGGTCTGCGATCTGGCCCATCTCCAGCGCATAGCCCCCGCACTGGCCGTGGACGATCAGTGGAAAAAACTGCTCACCCAGGCGTTTGAGCACGCCTTCAGCTGGTGCGGCTTCGGTGCCAAGACGGCGGTGGGGTATGGGGCGATGGAACGAGACCGTGTTGCCGAAGCACGCGCCGCTCAGGCTCAGGCCCAACAGGAAACCGATGCCAGACTGGCCGCACTGACCCCTAATCTGCGGGAGATCGAAGAGTTCAAACAAGCGATGACTCGTCGATTCACCGAGTTGAACGGACGGTGGGACCGGCAAAATACCGGGTTTCACCAGAAGGCCCAGCAATTGGCCAAAAAAGCTCATGAAGGTGAAGGCTGGACTCCCGAAGAGAAATGCGCTGCGGCTGACGCCATCACAGAATGGCTGCCAAAAGTGATTGAAAAAATCGACAAGGATGCACTCAAGAAACTCAAGCTCTCTGCCCTGCGCACTTAACCGCTCCCCATGAACATCCTCCTTTGTACCCTTGGTGCCTCCTGGGCCGTCATTCCCGAAGTTTTTGGGTTTGTGGCTCCCGAGGTGCTTGATCTCTACGCGCATCATCCGCAGCGCAGCACACTGGATGAGTTGCGCCGGGCATCCGCGCTGGCGGCCCCGAATGAACTATGGATTTGCACGACAGAAGGCGAGAAAACACTCAGTTCACTGAAAAATCTCCGCGAATGGTGGCAGGGAATCGGCGCTCCCATGCCTCTGCGGGTGTGGCGGGCCGCCGGCACGAATGAACTCGCCACGCAGGAGGAATGCGCCCACATCCGCGAACTTACGCTGCGCGTCGCCCTGCTCGCCAGCG
>SXQV01000152.1 GCA_005792805.1 Methylococcaceae bacterium
AGGCATCGTATCGATGAATGCATACCCCTAAGCCCGCCGTGTTCTCACGCCCACTTATCCTTGCTCAAGGGCTGGGCTGTTTGCTGTGTACATCCATCAGCTACGAGGCTAGCAGAAAATCAGGGCAACAACCATGAACAATAAAGGAGTATCCGGGTGCCCCGTTCCACAACCCGGCGGGACGCCGTGGGCTAAGCCGCTTCGCGGGACTCGCTTGCGAGAGGCGCTTCCTCAGCCGATCATACAGACCTCTCCCCCGGCTGAATTTTCAGAGAAAAGTGACAAGCACCGGCATGGCTTCCAACCTCAGGGAACACCCGTGACTGACTCGAAAATATCCCGTCCTGAACCTGTCGCGGCACGGGGCAAGGACTGATGCTGGCCGGCATCATCCGGTTTTCCGTGCGCCACGCCGGGGTGGTCCTCGTGCTGGCGATGCTCCTGCTGGTTTATGGCGCCTATCGGCTGAACCATGCGGGCCTCGACATCTTTCCCGAATTTTCCGCGCCTCGCGTCGTCATCCAGACCGAAACTATGGGTCTGACCGCCGAGCAGACGGAAACGCTGGTCACCCAGCGCATCGAGCGGCATCTGGCCGGGCTGATCGGCCTCGATACCCTGCGTTCCGAATCCATCCAGGGTCTTTCGGTAGTCACGGCCATCTTCAGGGATGGCACCGATAGTTATCGTAACCGGCAAATGGTCGGGGAACGGCTGAATGCGCTGGCCAGCGAGCTCCCGGCCGGGACTGGCGCGCCAGTCGTCGTCCCCCTGTCATCCTCTTCCGCAACGGTGCTGACCCTGGGCCTCCGTTCCGATGAGCGCAGCCTGATGGAGCTCCGTGATCTGGTGGACTGGACCATCACCCCCCGCCTGCTGGCCGTGCCGGGTGTGGCCGACGTGAATGTTTTCGGCGGGGAAATCCGGCAGCTACAGATACAGCCCGATGCGGAACGGCTCCGGCGTCACGGCCTCTCCATCCAGGAAGTATTGACGGCCGCCGAACAGGCTACCGGCATGCCGGGCGCAGGATTTATCGAAAACGCCAATCAGCGCATCGCCCTGAATATAACGGGCTTGCCAGCGACGGCCGACGACCTGCGCCGAGTGGTGCTAATCCGCAAAGAAGGGCAACAGGTGAAGCTGGGTGATGTAGCCAACATCGTAACCGGCGCCCGCCCCCCCATTGGCGCCGCCGCCATTGGAGGCAAACCCGCCATCGTGCTGATGGTAATCGGGCAATACGGCGCCAATACCCTGAGTGTTTCACGCGCCGTGGAGGCCATCCTCGGCGATTTTGAAACCCTCTTCCAGCGGCAGAAGATCGACTTCTCCCCTCGACTGTTTCGCCCCGCCGATTACATCGAACGCTCGCTGCAAAACCTGTCTGGCCATCTATTGATCGGCGGCCTGCTCGTGGTGGCAATCCTGTATCTCTTCCTGTTCAACCTTCGCACGGCGCTGATCCCGGCCGTGGCGATCCCTCTGTCGCTGCTCGCCGCCGTGATTGCCTTGCAGGCACTGGACGTGCATCTCAATATCATGGTGTTAGGGGGGCTGGCGATTGCTTTGGGAGAAGTGGTCGATGACGCGATCATCGATACGGAGAACATATTCCGCCGGCTCCGGGAGAACCGGCACGCTTCTACACCATTGACTGCCTTCCGCGTGGTGTTCGATGCGTCTATGGAAATCAGAAGCTCCGTGGTGTATGCGAGCTTCATCGTCGCACTGGTCTTCATGCCCTTGCTGACCCTGGGCGGCGTCGCCGGGCGGCTGTTTGCTCCCCTCGGCTACGCCTACATACTTGCCATCCTTATGTCCTTACTGGTGGCACTGACGGTCACTCCCGCCCTCTGCCATCTGCTGCTTTCGGGGCGCGATAATAAAATTCCCGCCCACGCCACACCGGGTAGCCATAACCCGCCACTGATTCAGCTTCTACAGACACTGTATTCAAAAGTGCTCGGCGTAATCGGCGGCTGGCCAAAGCTAGCCATCGCGGCGAGCCTTAGCGCCTGCGCGCTAGGTCTGTTGCTGATACCCGGACTGGGCGGCGAGTTCCTGCCAGAACTCCGCGAGGGGCATTACATCGTTCACACCGCCAGCCTGCCGGGCACTTCACTACAGGAATCCATGCGGGTCGGCGGGCAACTGGTACAGAAGTTTCAGGCGCTTCCAGGTGTCGTTTCGGTCTCGCAGTGGGCGGGCCGTGCGGAGCGAGGTGCGGATACCTATGGCAGCCATTACAGTGAATATGAAGTACGGCTACAACCGCTGCCCGGAAGCGGGCAAGCCCAGGTGCTGGATCAGTTACGCCAAATTCTCAGGAACTATCCCGGCATTCTTTTTGAAGCCAACACCTTCCTGACCGAGCGCGTGGAAGAAACCATCTCGGGCTATACCTCACCGGTCGTCATCAACCTTTATGGTCAGGACCTGGAATCACTGGATGAAAAAGCCACGGAAATGGCCGAATTATTGCGAACCATCCCTGGCGCTGCGGAGATTCAATTACGCTCGCCACCCGGAACCCCATTGGTGCAGGTTCGCCTGGATCTTGAGAGTCTGGCCAGTGTCGGCCTGCGTCCGCTGGAAACCGCCGGGATCATTCAGACGGCACTGCAAGGCCATGTGGCCGGACACTATTACCTGGAGAACCGGGCTTACGAAGTCTCGGTCATCCTGCCCCCCGAAGCCCGCCAACAAATCGGCACACTCGAAAAACTGCCGCTAAAAACACCGGACGGACTGATCGTAGAACTCGGGCAAATCGCCCGCATCAACCAGATGGGGGGGCGCTATAACATTCTCCACAGGAGCGGGCAGCGGGTGCAGACCCTTACGGCCAATGTCACCGGGCGTGACATGCAGTCCTTCATGACGGAATTGCGGCGACGCACACTCAACGAGATCGCCTTCCCGCCGGACATCACCCCGGAATTTACCGGTGCAGCGGTGGAACAGGACGCCACCCGCGAGGCGCTTTTGCTACATGCGCTGCTGGCTGGTGCCGGCGTCCTGCTGTTGATCTATCTCGCCATTGGTAGTCTGCGCCATGTCCTGCTCATCCTGCTGAACCTGCCCTTTTCACTGGCCGGAGGCGTAGCAGCCGCTCTTTTCTCGGGAAGCACGCTATCGGTGGGGTCGATGGTGGGCTTTGTGACTCTGTTCGGCATTACGGTCCGTAATGCCATCATGCTGGTTTCGCACTACCGGCATCTCACCGAAATGGAAGAGCGGCCATGGAATCTCGACACCGCCATCCTCGGCGCCCAGCAGCGACTGCCGTCAATTCTGATGACCGCTCTGGTGACGGCTCTCGCCCTGCTGCCGATTGCCATCAACAGCGACAACCCCGGCCGGGAGATCATGGGCCCCATGGCCGCTGTCATCATTGGCGGTCTGATCTCGTCCACCCTGTTGACGTTGCTGGTACTTCCGGCCGTTTTCGCGAGGTATGGGCACTTCAGCAAGAAACCGGCTCGTGGAGTGAATCAGGGATGCAGCTGACGCCGTAATGCTTCCAGGGCACTAGCGCTTTTTTCGATCAGTTCGAGAATCTTGTCAGCCATAGGAATTTCGGCCTTCTGGGTTGCCCCCTCTTTTTCAACCAGAAAGACACCCTGGATATCGCCGTTCTGACAGGCCCAATGCAGGGAGCCCGTCTGGGCGGGAGTAAACCGGAACGTGTTCATGCCAGCCTTGACAGCAAATTCCAGATGCAGCGAAGGAATGACAATGCTGGATCCACAATCCACCAGCCGCTCTCCACCGACCATCCATTGCACGGATTCACCGACTCGCAAAGAGGGCTGTTCAAGGATGCGGCCCGGCTGGTTGATGAGCGTATGGAGCATCCGTGCTCCCGGAGGAGTTTCCGGAGAGACGGCATGTCGGGAATGATTCATTCCGGCATGAAGATCGGTGCCGGTCGTCATCATGGCGTAACCTCGATTTAACATGGTGATTCCCAAGGCAACGACGATGACGCCGGAAGCCCGCACGAGCCTGGGCGCGAATTGACGCGATAAGGCGCTGGCCATGAACCCGAACCCCATCATTAACGGTAATGTACCGAGCCCAAACACGAACAGGATCTTGGCGCCCTCAACCGGGCTGCCGGTGCCTGCTGCCATGATATACATGGCTTGCAAGGGTCCGCAGATAATCATCAGCCCGTTCAAAAGGCCAATAACAAAGGGGTTACTGTTTTTCCGCAGGGCACGCCCGACCCAGCGCATGAGGAAACCGGGCGTCCTCAACTGAAATCTGGCCAATGGCGTAAAGACCCGCAGGGTAGCCAGACCAAACAGCAGGAGGAACACCCCCGCCGCCAATCCCGCCACACCGCGCATAAAAGGCGTGAAAGAAATAACGGAGCCGGCGGCACCAAACAGCCCGCCAATGACGGTATAAGAAAGTGTCTTCCCCGCCCCGTAATAAAGGTGAGTCAGATATTTTGCCCCGTCTTCGGCAGCGCTCTTCACGGTATAACTCACCACCAGCGCACCACACATCCCCGCACAGTGGAATCCCGTCAGTGTGCCGGCAATAAAGAGCAAGGCCAGACTGAGCGGTTGCCCGTCTTTTGGAGCGTCAAAATAGCCGCCCAAAAACTGACTGAAATTGAGAACAAAAAAAAGCCCGATACACAGTGCGGCAATGAGCAAGATTTGCCGCGATAGCGCCATGAGCCTAGTGGCTGACCGCCGTCCTGGTGTGAGAGTCATGAGATTGTAGTTGGGAAGTCTTGTGAGGGAGAAAGTTGGCAATCACACCAAAAGTGCCAAGCATGGTGACCATCACCCCCGCACGCAACCGTATTTAAGGGGGTGCGCTGGATGACCCAAGCTTTCGCCTCAAGACGGCAAACGCTTTATGCCAAATGCACGGGGTCATACCTATGCAGGATACATGCCCTTCGGCAGATCATCCTCATAAGCACCAGACTGCGCCGACATGACCTTCGCCACGCAAGTTTTTACTCTCAAGATTTCCCATTCCACCGATGCGAAAAGTGTGGGATATGCCTCACTTCG
>SXQV01000153.1 GCA_005792805.1 Methylococcaceae bacterium
CGCATTTCACAGAAAAACCCCAGCCGCTCCAGCAAGGATTTCCACTCTGTTAGCGGGCGGCAATGGAATCGTGAAAAGCCATGGCCTCGCCACCAGGCAACCCCATAGTCGACTATCTGTGTCCACCAAAATCCGGCACCCCCCGACGC
This sequence comes from Methylococcaceae bacterium, assembly GCA_005792805.1. Classification (GTDB taxonomy): domain Bacteria; phylum Pseudomonadota; class Gammaproteobacteria; order Methylococcales; family Methylococcaceae; genus UBA6136. Next base: position 150 of record SXQV01000153.1, read on the forward strand.
ATCTGCGACACGCATCAAAAGTACACCTTTCGCGTCCAAATGCCGGTGAATCCGGACCAGCAACTGTTCCTGTGCCGCCGGTTCAAGAAAATACAGCACATCCAGCATGACTATCACATCCGCCGGAGCCCATTCGGCGGTTTGCATATCGCCCGTGATGATGTCTGCCCAGTCGCCCAGCGCCATTCCTGCACATTGAGCATCGGCAGGCATCAGTTCGATCCCCTGATATTTCGCGATACGGGGGGGTGACTCGATCAACCCTGACTCTGGCTGCGCCTCGTAATCCTCCCGAGCCATCCTTAGCCAGGCACCCAAAAGACCCCGCCCACAACCCAGATCCACCAGTCTTGCCCCCTCCGGAATCAGGCGTCGATCAAGCAGGGCAGCAAAAACGGGATCGCCGGCTAATTTACCCAGGGCGAAATGTTCAGCCGCTCGCCCTGCCGGCCGGTAAAGTGCAGCGGCCTTACGGACACACCGCTGAAGCGGGCTGTCATTCACGCTTGAGCTGACCGTAAACTCACTGAGCTGAGCTTGGCCTTCTGGATGGCTTCCAATAGAGGCGGCAAGACACTGAGAATAACGGCCTCTCCGTCTCGGGTCAGCGCGGCATTGCCATCATGGAGCAACAGAATGTCACCCGCCGCCAGGTTTTGCACCAACCGTTCATACACCCTGCCTGGATCGTGTTCACGGGTATCAAAACCTCGCCGCGTCCAACTGGCCAGCTGCAATCCCAAACGGCTCAACACCGGTTCCAGAATCGGATTTCGAATACCAAAGGGCGCCCTAAAAAATAGCGGCGCACTACCACTCAACTGGGTGAGTACCGACTGAGCCTCGGAAATTTCGCGCAGGAATCCCCGATAGCCGGAAAATGCGAAATCCAGCCGATGACGAAGGCTATGATTTTCCACGCTGTGCCCCCGCGCAACTATTTCCCGGCAAAGGCCGGGGTGGCACCTGGCTTTTTCAGCAACGCAGAAAAAGCTCGCTTTCGCGCCATAACGATCCAGCAGATCAAGAACGCGAGGGGTAATTTCCGGGTCGGGGCCATCGTCGATGGTAATGGAGACCTCCCCTCGGGCCACCGACGGGTCGGGAAGCCGGGTCCAGTTCGGGCCCAGCACCCGGCTTTTCGGCCAGAGTCCAGCCAGTGTCAGCACCAGCTGATTCAACCCTACCCCCACTAGCGCCGGGGTCCAGAATGAGGGCATCAGAATGAGGGACACCAGGGCAGCAAAATGCAGCGCCAAAGAAAACCAGAGGAACCCCGCCGGTCGCCACGGCCCTCCAGGACTGGAGCAGTAATCCGGTTTTATTTCAGGGTGTATTGCGGAAAGCTTGGCCATCCCGTTGGTAATTAAGTTGAAGTTATGGTGAATCTCGATGGAGATTTCTAAAGCAGCGAAGTTTACCGCCATCTCCAGCGGGCGGCAGTCATGCGGAGGATTACAGGGTAAATGCATCCCTCGACCCCATGCGGAATGACGATGCCCCACATTGAAACCGTCGGCCAAGCGAAGCCGAAGTCATCGACAGAAATGACATTTCCATGTCATCAGTAAACCGATTTGCTGTTGTATCGGTTTGATATACTCACAAAACACTGGCACAGCGAGTTGCCCAGGCAAGCAAAACGCATGGACCCCATCTGATTCCCCCTCTGATTTTTCAATGCCCCCCTCGAATAAAACCAGCCACTTCAAAAACTGTGACGTGTTGATTATGGGCGGAGGCCCCGCAGGCGCGGCGGCGGGTGCTCTACTCGCCGAACAGGGATGGCACACGGTGATTCTGGAAAAGGATCATCACCCCCGCTTTCATATTGGTGAAAGCCTGCTGCCACTCAGTCTCCCTTACCTCGACCGGTTGGGTGTTCGTGATGAAGTGGAACGCATCGGCCTCAGAAAATACGCCGCCGAATTCCACTCCGTTTATCACGGAAAAAGTGCGACTTTCGATTTTGGTGATGCCCTGCAACGGGACTATCCCTACGCTTACGAAGTCAGGCGCTCGGAGTTTGATCACGTCCTGCTACAAAACGCGGCCCGCAAGGGAGCCATTGTCCATGAAGGTTGGCGAGTGGATGGGGCCGCGCTGGATGGAAGCGGGATCCGGACCCTCTCGGCCACGGATGAATCGGGCGAACGCGCTACCTGGCAAGCCCGGTTTTATATCGATGCGACAGGTCGCGACACCTTCATGGCCGATCTGCTCGGCGTCAAGGAAAGCAACCCAAAGCACCGGAGTGCCGCCCTCTATGCCCATTTCGAAGGAGCCGAACGCGGCACCGGTCGAGATGAAGGCAATATCTGCATCTACTGGTTTGATCATGGCTGGTTCTGGCTGATTCCACTCAAGGACGGGACGATGAGCGTCGGCGCGGTCTGCAAACCGGAATATCTGAAAAACCGCCGCGTACCGGTTGAACCATTCTTTCGTGACACGATTGCTCTTTGTCCCGGTGTCGCGAAGCGTCTTGCAGAAGCCACCCTGGTGAGTGAAGTGACGGCCACAGGCAATTACTCCTACCAGTCGGCGCGCATGACGGGCGATAACTACCTGATGGCCGGGGATGCCTATGCCTTCATCGACCCGGTATTTTCCAGCGGTGTTCATTTGGCGCTTAACAGTGCTTTTCTCGCAGCCGATGCCGTCAATGGCATTCTTCGGGAGCCTGAAACGACGGCCCGCCGCTTGCGCAATTTTGAGCGGGAGATCCACAAGGGCCTGGGCACATTCTCCTGGTTCATCTACCGCATCACGACCCCGGCCATCCGCGACCTGTTCATGAATCCAAAAAATGTCTTGCGAGTCCGTGAAGCGGTCACTTCTGTCCTGGC
>SXQV01000154.1 GCA_005792805.1 Methylococcaceae bacterium
GGCATGAAGCGCCGGCTGATGATCGCCCGGGCCCTGGTGCATTCGCCACGACTGCTGATTCTCGACGAGCCTACTGCCGGCGTTGATATTGAGATTCGCCGGTCGATGTGGGAATTGTTGCAGCGTATCAACCGCGAAGGGACAACCATCATCCTGACGACCCATTACCTGGAGGAGGCCGAGCATCTTTGCCGCCATATTGGCATCATCAATCATGGCCGCATTATCGAATACAGCACAATGGAAAACCTGTTGGCCAGGATGCATGTCAATCGCTACATTCTTGAACTGGAAGGCGTCATGGGCACCGTGCCAGAGCTGCCCGGGTTCGTTCTGGAGCGTCTCGACGCACGAACGCTAGCAGCCGAAGTTCCGGCCACCGCCGGGATACACGCCCTGTTTGATGAGTTGGCCGGCCTTGGTGTGCGCGTCGTTTCCCTGCGCAATGCAGCGAATCGGCTAGAGCAGCTGTTTTTGGAAATGGTGGAAACCAGGGATGAGCATCAGTCGCGGGCAAGCGCCTGAGCGCCGGTTTTGAGTCGTCCTGGCGGGGAGTTAGACCGGCGGTGCTACCGGGATGGGTGCATTTGGTGCCGGTGCAGGCGGGGTTTCTGCGGCGGTCGGCTGGCCGCGCAAGGTGTTCATGTCAGGGATGGGTTTACCTTGGTTGACGGCTTCGTAAATTGGCATCAGTTGCCTAGACTTTACTTTCATGGCGGCTATGCGGGTTTCCGGGTTCGGGTGGGTGCTTAGCCATTCGGGCGCGCCGCCACCGCCGAGCCTGATCATTTTCTCCCACAGGGTGACCGCCGCCTCCGGATTAAAACCGGCCCTGGCAGCCAGCTCAATACCCACATTATCGGCTTCCGACTCCGCCTCGCGGCTGTTGGGTAGCTGTAGCCCTACCGTAGCCACCGAGTCGGCAATGGAAGCAATGCTGCCGAGATTCACGCCGAAGAGGGCACCGGCCAGAACGCCGGCGGTCAGGCCGGCACGCTGCATTTGCGCCCGCGAGAGCTTTTCCGCCTGATGCGAGAGCAGGGCATGGGAAATTTCATGCCCCATGATGGCGGCCAACTCATCATCCGTGGGCTGAATTTTTTGCAGCAGCCCCGTGTAGACCGCCATCTTGCCGCCCGCCATGCACCAGGCGTTGACTTCGCTGCTTTTCAGGAGATGGACTTCCCATGGCCAGTTCTGCACATCGGGCCGTACCTTGATGGCCTGCTGGATCAAGGGTTTGGTGATGGATTGCACCCGGCCAAGCTGGTAGGCGTCATCATCCAGTGCACGTTTCTGTGCCGACTCGCCGATAAGCTGGGTGTAAGCTTGGGCCGACTGTCGTGCGGCGGACTCGTCACTTACGATCATGGCCTGAGACCGGCCGGTAATCTTGTTGGTGGCGCAGCCGCTAATAAGCGCGGTGACCAGAATCATCAAGGGAGGGACTGCTGCGTTCACGTGACGGGTTCTCCAAAAGTTAGGCGGAGCTGAATTTCTGGACTCGACTGGCCCAGCAAATTATCAGAGTGTTGCGCGGAGACTGTCCAGAATTTTATCCCGGAATAGAGCGGGTCGGGGCGGGTGCCGACCACGGTGGTTTGGGTCTTCATCGCCACGGTTCGGGGGCAACTCGGGAGTTAAAGCCTTGTTACGCTGCGATAGCGTGAGCGGCTGGATGGATTTGCTACTGGCCACCACCGAAGGTAGAGACGGCAACCCTTGGCAGGCCAGGCCAGCCACAGCTGGATGTCGAGGCTGAAGCCGGGTCAGCGCATGACTAATCGTTCTGCAGTTCTATGGTGCCTTGCAGATTCACCGTGACTGGCTGTTCGCCGGCTTCGATGGCGGGTGGAGCCGCAGGGACGGCGTCCATGGCCATGGCTCTTGCATTTGTCCGGAAAGGATGGGGCATTGCATTCTGCGTATTCACGTCCAGCGTGACCAGCCGGTAGCGCTTTCGACCCAGTTCGCGTGTGATCAGCTCGGCTCGCTGCTGGAAGGCTTTCATGGCCTCGCTCATCAGCCCATCCTCAATGGTGTGGAGGGTTTCGGGGGACACCTGATAGGTGATGGATTCGACCTTGAGCGACTTTTGCAGGTCCCCGATCAACACGCTCAGCTTTTGCCTATCCTTGCTTTCCAGACGAATGGATTGACGCACGCTCCAGCCCGTGACTTTCTGATTTTGATAGGTGGGAAAAGTTTGGTAATCGAGTGTTTGTGCCGTGACTTCCGGGACTTTCTTGGCGGCAGCCAATGCGGCGGTAATGGTTTTGTTGACCTCGGCACCAAGAGATTCGGAGTTCGGGCCTTCCATTTGCTGAAACAGCACTGCCACCAGAATGTCGTTTACCGCTTTGCCCTGAGCTGAGGCGCTCAGGGTGATGCGGTCGTAGGTCAACGGGTTTTCAGCCGCCTGGAGTATGGGGGTAGTGATTAGAGAAAAAATCAGGAACAGGATGGCCAAAAAACGGTTGGGTATCACTTAGGTCACCAGTGGGTGGGCGGCATAATCCGAGCCCTCCCGGAGAGCTTGCCATATCGTTCAAAATTTGAGCAGGGGTTATCCAAAGAGGACAATCCGGAGCATCGCCAGCAAGCCTTTGAGCTTTTGTCCGAAGCTCAGATCCGCGTGGATCGGCTCTACGCCGGGAAGTTTCAGGCCCCAGGCCAGGCGACGGAGCTTCTGCTTGACCGGCCGTTCCAGCTTGCCGTCGGCGGCGAGCTGCATGAAGAGATCCTTGACATTTCCCAGGTCGAAAAAGTCTTTTTGCCATGCCCACTGATAGTTGCCGCCGTAGCGAAACCAGCTGCCGCCGAGGCCGGAGACCTCGTAGTCGGTTCCGTCATCGCGCTTGACCGGAGCGACCTGACGCCAGATGCCGATGACTTCGCCCTGCTGCTCGTCGATGATGATTTTGTAGTAGGGGTAACGCCACTTCTCGAAGCCCTCCATGTGGGTGCCGAGCGCCCAATCCTCGATCTGCTGCCGTCCGCGGGCGATGAATTCCCGGTTGGGGCCCATATTCCAGCTGTATTCGGCATCTTCCGTATACATTCTGCCGAGACTCTTGACCCAGTCGCCGACCCGTTCGGAATCCCGATTGGCGGCCAGCCAACGTTCGACCATTTCTTCGATTTCCTTGCGCGGATAGGCGGGCATGAGGGCTTCCCTTTTTGTCAGTGGTACACGATGGCCGGAATGGTACACCAGCTTCCTTGGGTCGCCGAGGATGGGGGCGCTTCCGTGCCGGCTTTTCGGCCCTGCGGGTTGATGCGTGCCGAAAGCTTCCGAGTGTGAGCGTGTCCGGCGTCGTGCGTATATAATGACCGTTTTGCCGAGACGCGGCTTGCCTGACAAGCCACCTCCACCGATCGCAGACATCTGAATGACATCCTTCGCTAAAGAGATCATTCCCGTCAATCTCGAAGACGAGATGAGACAGTCGTACCTCGATTAC
>SXQV01000155.1 GCA_005792805.1 Methylococcaceae bacterium
CCGCCAATTCGTTTCAGCCTGGAGCAGGCATTGGAGTTCATCGATGATGATGAGCTGGTCGAAGTCACCCCGAAAACCATCCGGATTCGCAAGAAGCTGCTTCTGGAGCATGAACGTAAAAAAGCCAGCCGATCCTCTGCTACAGCCGAGGCTTAACACATCGTGGGGCAAGCGCTTGCGGCGCTTTGCCCCACTTCTGGTTTGTGGTCACTATCATGGTGTGTCTCTGAGCCGATAGAATAAGCAGATCGGCATAGCCGAACCTCGAAGAATCGGAGCATGTACACCCAGCACTTTCGCCTTACTGAGCTACCCTTCTCGATCGCGCCTAATCCGCGATACCTCTATCTCAGCCCACAACATCGGGAGGCCTTGGCCCATCTTCTATACGGGATAGGTGTAGGGGGGGGGTTTGTTGTCCTGACGGGTGAGGTGGGTACCGGCAAAACCACGCTCTGTCGCGCCCTGCTCGATCAGTTGCCGGAAGATGTCGATATTGCGCTGATTTTCAATCCACGCCTGAACTCGCGGGAGTTGCTGGCGGGGATTTGTGACGAACTGCATATTCCTTATACGGGGCCCAGAGCCAGTCTCAAGCAGCTGATCGATGCGCTGAATCAGTACCTTCTGGACTCCCACGCACGCGGGCGGCGTGTCATTGCCCTGATTGATGAAGCGCAAAATCTGCGTTTTGATGTGCTGGAGCAGGTGCGCTTGCTGACTAATCTGGAAACCAACCAGACCAAGCTTTTGCAAATCATTCTGGTCGGGCAGCCCGAGCTGAATCAGATTCTCGACCGGCCTAATCTGCGGCAGTTGTCCCAACGCATTACCGCACGCTACCACCTCAATCCTCTGTCATTGTCCGAAACCAGGGATTACATCGGCCACCGCATGAATGTTGCCAGCGGCTCGGATCAGGTATTTACCTGGCCGGCCATCCGTGCGATCCACCACAAGGCCCGTGGCATCCCGCGTCTGATTAACCTCATATCCGATCGTGCCTTGCTGGGTGCGTATACGCTGGGAAAAAATCGCGTCAGTGGTCGAGTGGCCTGGCGTGCGGCAAGAGAGCTGACTTCGCCTGCGAGACGGGAGCAAGGCCGGCGCTTGACCGGCTTGTTGGCCCTGCTGTTGGCTACGCTGGCAGGGGCGCTTTATCTGAACGCTATCCCAAACCCGTTGAGTTGGGCGTTTCTGCAGCCACCCTTGATTGCCAAAACCCCGTCCACTGAGCCGGCAACTGAAGCCAGACAGGCAGCCGGGAATAGTCCGTCACTACAGGCCGAACCAGATGCGGGCCCCCCGGCTGCTGACACATTACCGCCCCCTCCCGCTGGCGACCCAGGTCTGGTGCAGAGCCCTCCATCCCAGGCCCCGGAATTTTCGGCTTGGATTGCCTATTCAAAAAAGACCCAGGCGAATGCGGTCAGAAGGCTTTTGTCCCAATGGTCGCTGAAATTGCCCGATAGCAGCACTGATCCTTGTGAACTGGCGGCAGTGCAGGGTTTTCGCTGTCAGCCAATGCAAAGCTCGTGGATACAGGTCAAGAAACTCAATCTCCCGGCGGTACTGGAGTTTGTCTTGCCTAGCGGGGTCAAGCGTTACGCCGTGGTGACGCGGCTTCGGGATGAGCAGGTGGAATTGGCTGTTGAAGACGCCTCAGCGACATTTAATGCTCACGCCATGCTTCCGTATTGGACAGGGAATGCAATGGTGGTCTGGAAGTCCGGCGAGGCGGATCAAAAAACGCTGAAGCCTGGGAGCGACGCGCCCCTTGTCGCCTGGGTCCGCCGGCAACTCAAAGTCGCCGTGCCAAGTGAAGGCGAATCTCACTATGACGATACCTTGAAGGCGAAGGTCATTGAGTTTCAGGAGTCCAGGGGACTCAAACCTGATGGCATCATCGGCACTCTGACCTTGTTGAGCCTGCAAACGGCTGACCGCACGGCGGGTATTCCCCGGCTTACTCCGGCAACGCCGTAACGGAGACCCAACGCATGTCCTACATCCTCGATGCCTTGCGAAAGTCCGAGCGGGAGCGCCAGGCAGGTCAGGTGCCCGGACTGCCCACTCTCGCGTCAGGCCAAGACAAAAAGCATAGCCACTGGATCGTTTGGCTGGCGGCTATTCTGCTATTGATCAATCTGGGAGGGGCCGCCTATTGGCTGTTCCTTATGCCGGCGCATGAGAGGACCGGCCTGGTCACTGTCGACGGCGCGAGCCGCGCCGCGCCGATTGCTCCTCCCGCCGTTATTGCGCCTGAAAACACCGCCAGTCTGCCCGCAGCGGCCAAAGCAGATCAGGCCGAGACGGCACCGATTGGCAACCAGGGATTGCCAGCCCAGGCCCAGCCTGCCGTAACGCCGGGTGCTGCAAGCGTAATGGCAACTCTACCGGCTCAGCCTCAGCCCGTTCCGCAAGCTGCTCAAGAGGCACTCCCTCCAGTGGCTTCCCCGCTGCCGGTTCCAGCACCAGCCACCCAGCCAAAGGCAAGCAATGAGCAAACTACCCCGGCGTCGTCGGCGCCCGCGCCTGCAAAACCGGCGATCACGGGTGAGTTGCCGTATTTCCCGCCAGAGAATCTCCCCCGGTCAGGGCGTTCCGCCGTTCGCGGCTCGCCAGTTCCAGAAGACGATTTCGACGAGGTAGATGCCGAAATGGAGGCGGAGGGCGAGCGGCTGGCCGATGCAAGAACTGACGGGCACCCAGACCAGGGGGCTGGTGTTCAGCATGGTGTCCGTGCGGGTGCGCCGCATCTAAGCGAGCTTCCTCCAGGATTTCAGGAGCGGGTTCCCCCCTTCAAAATCACCATGTTTGCTTACTCAAAAAACCCGGCTGAACGCTTCGTCATCATTGATATGAAAAAGAGTCGGGTAGGGGATAAGCTGGCCGGAGGGATTCTTTTGATAGAGATCCAGCCGGAAAATCTGGTGCTGGAGCTGGATGGCCAAAAATTCATGATTCCTCGCTATTGAGGCGTCGCATCTCAAGTGCATATCGTACTGGCCTTATTCCTGCTTTTACCCTTGCCTCTGCTGGCGTATCCCTGGACTGGCAAGGTGGTTGCCATCCATGATGGAGATACGCTGACGGCTCTCCAGCGGGGGCGCGCTATCAGGCTGCGGCTCAATGCGGTCGATGCCCCGGAATTGCACCAGCCCTATGGCCAGCAATCAAGGACATCGCTCTCCAGCCTTTGTTACGGGCGTTACGCGACCATTGAGCCGGAAGAGCGGGATAAGTACGGCCGCGTCGTGGCCCGGGTCAAGTGCGGAGGGCTGGATGTCAACGCCGAACAGATTCGGCGCGGCATGGCCTGGCATTACATCAAATACAGCCAAAACACCGGGCTCGAACAGCTGGAGACCGAGGCGCGGCAGCGTAAACGGGGGCTCTGGTCTTCCAGTCACCCCGAACCGCCCTGGGAGTATCGTCACCGGGAAGATCCCGGCAGTCAGGGGCCGCCGAAATTGTCCCGGCGATTACCAGGCTCGCGGCATTGTGGAACCAAACGTTATTGCAGCCAGATGGAGACGTGCGGCGAAGCAATCTACTATCTGCGCCGCTGCGGTTTACACACCCTCGATGGTAATGGCGATGGCATCCCCTGCGAGTCGCTATGCCGTCCATGACATTTTTTCCATAAGCCGAAGACCCTATGTTTCACCGGATTTTTGAGCCCGCGCATATTGTTGCGCTGAGAACCATCCTGGCCAGGGAAATTTATCGGTTCATGCGCATCTGGCCGCAGACCGTGCTGCCCGCTGCCGTAACGACGTCCTTGTACTTTCTGATCTTCGGTACGCTTATCGGCAATCGCATTGGTCCCATGGATGGGATGACCTACAGGGATTACCTTGTGCCGGGAGTGGCCCTCATGTCGGTCATCACCAATGCCTACAGCAACGTGGTGTCGTCTTTCTATTCCAGCAAATTTCAGCGCAACATCGAAGAGCTGCTGGCTTCCCCGGTACCCAACTGGGTGATCTTGACGGGCTATGCGGGAGGCGGCGTGGTTCGCGGCTTGGTGGTAGGCCTTTTGGTAACCGGTATCGGGATGCTGTTTTCTGACCACCTGAGTTTTCAGCACCCCTGGGTGATTGCCGTCGTATTTCTGTTGACCGCGACCCTGTTCGCTCTGGCGGGCTTCATCAATGCGGTATACGCCAATAGTTTTGACGACATTTCCATCGTGCCCAACTTTGTGTTGACCCCTTTGGTTTATCTCGGTGGGGTCTTCTATTCGATTCATCTGCTGCCCGCTTTCTGGCAAAAGGTCTCGCTGGCCAATCCCATTCTTTACATGGTGAATGCCTTTCGCTACGGTTTTCTGGGGGTTTCCGACATCCCGGTTTTGCCCGCACTGGCCGTGGTAGCGTTCGGGGTGTTACTGCTGGCCGTCTGGGGGCAGTGGCTCTTGTGGCGAGGCACGGGCCTGAAAAGCTGATTGGCGGTCTACCGCCGTTGATCCGTGTTCTCCGAGCCCTCCGGCATTCAATGGCACACCCTCTCATGACTCATGGATAAAGAGCTTCAGGACTTCCAGGCGCGAAATCCCGTCAAGGGAAAGGCGTTTACCTTGCAAAGCCGTTTCAAACCGGCCGGCGATCAGCCGGAGGCGATACGGCAGTTGATCGGGGGCTTGCATGATGGCTTGCTGCATCAGACCTTACTGGGAGTGACCGGCTCGGGGAAGACATTCACGGTGGCCAATGTCATCTCAAAAGAGCAGCGGCCTACCCTGATTCTCGCGCCCAATAAAACGCTGGCGG
>SXQV01000156.1 GCA_005792805.1 Methylococcaceae bacterium
AAAGAATCTGGCAAGGTGGAGGCGCTTGGGTGCCGTGCAGTCGACTACGTGAAAACTTTCGATCAGTAATTGACCGGGGTCGATATCGGGATGCCGCAGGACACTGAGTACGGCGTTACCATGCTCGCCATTGAGAATGATGTCCATGGCTCCGCGAACCATCGGATGTTCCCAGGTCAGAAACAGCATATCCTCGCGGGCCAGTCCCGCGCTGCGGTCCAGCGTAACGGTCACACCTTCATCGGGAATCTCCGGGAACTGCATGCGCATATGTTCCCCCGGGCGCAGGATGTGGCACAGCTCCGAATGCTCCTCGATGCTGATGCCATAAGCATCGAAAACCCGCTCCATGTAGGGCCACAAGGATTCATCCGCGTCCTGCTGGCGAACTTGTTCCACCAGCAGGCTGGCCTCTCTCTCCCGGCAGGAGTTGAGCTCCAATAGCCGATCCCGGCCCTGATGCAGGGCTTCCTGGGTCGTGGCCGACAATCTGCTGGCTTCAAGTATCAGCGCGTTTTCCGTATCGGGCTCGGGCTGCGCAATCAGTGACAGCAGACGCGCCTGCAAGGCCGCATGTACGGTCTGTGCGGCGGGATTGAGCTGTTCGAATGCATCGAGCCCTTCGTGATACCACCGGTAGAGCGTTTGCTGCGGGCTGTTTTCAAAATAGCCGACATGGATGCGGATTGTTTCGGTTTGTCCGATACGGTCCAGGCGTCCGATGCGCTGCTCCAGGAGATCAGGATTCAGCGGGAGGTCGAACAGGATCAGATGATGGGCAAACTGAAAATTGCGTCCCTCGCTGCCAATTTCCGAGCAGACAAGAACCTGGGCACCATCCTCATTATCAGCGAACCAGGCGGCGGCCCGGTCACGCGCGATAATACTGAGGCCTTCGTGGAATACGGCGGCTCTGATGCCCGCTATCCGCAGGGCGTCTTCAAGATCCATCGCCGTCTCACCCAGAGCGCAGATCACCAGGGCTTTGGCAGGCCGTACCTGTTTCAAAGTCTTGATTAGCCAGTCGACCCGAGGGTCGCTGCGCCACCATTCCTGGCCAGGCTTGCCAGAGGGATGCACCAATGTCTCCGGATGGAGTCGCGGGTCAATACCGGGTCCGGGCTGGCGAAGACCCGCCGCATAGTGATCGGGCAGGGGCAGCGCGGTAGCCAGCAGCTGGCGGCCAGGAAAGCCTTTGATCGTGGCCCGCGTGTTGCGGAAAAGGATGCGGCCGGTGCCGTGGCGATCAAGCAGCAGCTGGGTCAGCTCCTTTCGGGCCAGTTGCGCTGTGGCGGGCGTCTCCAGCCGTTTGAGCAGATCATCCGCCAGATCCTGGGCCAGAAGGGATTTGAGTTGACTCAGCGTATCGAGATCCAGTCTGGCGTCGTCCAGCAGATGCTGAATCACATTCGCCAGCTGGGCATATTCCTGTTCTTCACCCAGAAACTGTTCATAGTCGTGGAACCGATCCGGGTCGAGCAGCCGGAGCCGGGCAAAATGGCTTTGCTTGCCAAGCTGCTCGGGAGTGGCGGTCAGCAACAGCAAGCCCGGTGCGGTGGTGCTCAGTTTCTCCACCAGCGCGTATTCCGGACTCACTGATTCGCAAGACCAGCCGAGATGATGCGCCTCGTCGACGATACAGAGATCCCAGCCAGCCTCAACGGCGTCTTGCTGGCGCTTGGGGTCGCCCATGAGGAAACCCAGACTACAGAGAATCAGCTGTTCACTCAGGAAGGGATTCGGCTCGTCGGACTCAATGTAGCGCGGCGCATCGAAAAGGCTGAAGCGCAGGTTAAAGCGCCGGCGCATTTCGACCAGCCACTGGTGCAGCAGGGGGTCGGGCACCACGATGAGAACCCGATCAGCCCGCCCGGTCAGCAGCTGATGATGCAAAATCAGGCCTGCTTCGATGGTTTTGCCCAGTCCCACCTCGTCAGCCAGCAAAACACGGGGAGAGTCGCGGCTGGCGACTTCATGGGCAATGAATAACTGATGCGGGATCGGGCTGGTGCGGCCTCCGCAAAGACCACGCACGGGTGATTGCTCCAGCCGGCCAATGAGGTTCAGCGTTTCGTAGCGAAGGTTGAACAGCTCGGCGGAATCGAGCTGACCGGTGAACAGCCGTTCCTGGGGTTTGTTGAATTGCAGAAAATGGTTGAGATCCATTTCCTCAAGCGCAGCGGGTTCGCCATCCTCACCGATCCCGAGGTAAGTCAGAAGGCCGGCTTCCTCCCTGACCGACTGGACCACCATCTTCCAGCCTTCCTGGCTTTCCACCTGATCACCAGTCACGAAGCGGACCCGCGCCAATGGGGCGTTCTGTGCCGCATAAATCCGCCGGTCACTGGCGGCAACGAAAAGCAGGGTGACACGGCTGCTCTCGACGGTAAGCACGATACCCAGACCCAGTTCAGGTTCTGTCTCGCTGATCCAACGTTGTCCCGGAACGAATGAAGGCAAGGTAAATGGCTCCTGAATTGATTTGCAACAGTCTGGCTTGATTGCCGGTCATTATAGCCGGGAGGGTGTCCGCAATGCGTGAAGACAAAATTCAGCAAAACAGACGAAATTCGTCTTTGATGGTGACCGACCGGAGGCCCGCTCAAGGCCATCGAGCGATGATTCCGGTTTCACTGGCCGCCGGAACGGAGAACCTGCAACCGTCTGCTTTCCCGCATTTCCTTTAGAATACCAGGCACCATAAGGAGCGTTGATCGTGGATATCCCATCCGTCCTTCATTCTGTTTCTTTAACAAGACCGCTGACCGGGTTAATCCGCTGCAATGAAATTCAAGGACTACTACGAAACCCTCGGGGTGGCGCGGGACGCCAGTACCGACGACATCAAGAAGGCCTATCGCAAGCTCGCGCACCAATACCATCCGGATATTTCCAAAGATCCCCAGGGCGAGGAGAAATTCAAGGAAGTCAACGCGGCCTACAAGACACTCAAGGACGCCGAGTTGCGTAAAGCCTATGACGAGCTGGGCAGGCATTCCGCCGGAGAAAACTTCCAGCCGCCGCCGGACTGGGCCAGCCACTTCAGTCAGGCGGGCATGGGAGGATTCAGCACTGCCGATTTTGCGGCGGCTGGCGGATTTGAAGGCATTGATCTCTCGGATCTGTTCGAGGAACTGGCGCGGACACGGGGCACCCAGCCGGGCGGATTCGGTGGCACACCGCGCGGCTCCAGGGCAGGCAGTCATGGCCAGCCAGCGCCGAGGCCGGGGCAGGACTTTGAAGTGGCCGCCAGGATCAGCCTGCAAGAAGCGGCGCAGGGGACCATGCTCGAACTCAATCTGGAGATGCCGGAATACGATGCGTCAGGGCATCTCCGCCGCGTGCCCCATACGTTCAAGGCACGCATCCCCAAGGGGGTTGTTGATGGACAGAAAATGCGATTGCCGGGCAAGGGCGGCAAGGGCTTCCACGGCGGCAAGGACGGCGATCTTTACCTCACTATTTCCCTGAAGCCCGACCCGCTGTTTCGCCCAAGCGAGCATGATCTTTATCTCGATCTGCCGGTGACGCCCTGGGAAGCCGCGCTGGGGACAACCGTGGCGGTGCCCACGCTGGAGGGGCCGGTCAGTCTCAAAATTCCCGCCGGAACGCCGGGCGGACGAAAAATGCGACTGAGCGGCAAAGGCTTGCCCAAGCCCAAGGAGGGTCAGGGAGACCTCTTCGTGATGATCCAGATCGCTGTCCCGAAAGACCTGACCGAGCCGGAAAAAGAGCTCTATCAGGCACTGGCGGAGGCTTCACAATTCAATCCACGTCTCCACTTCAGCCGTCCGGCAGGGCAGCAGTAAGGTCATGGCCATGTCACAGAAATCCATCAGCATTATTCAGGCCGAGATCACCTGGCTGAGTCTCGGCGAATTCACCGAAATTTCGGGCCTTTCTTCCGCTCAGGTTCAGGAACTGGTCGAATTAGGCGTGCTCTCACCGAGCGGCGCTTCCGCCAGGGAGTGGCTGTTCAACCATCAGTCCATGGCGCTGGCTCGACGCTTGCGCCGGTTGCAGCAGGATCTTGATCTCGATCTCGACTTGCAGGCACTGGCCTTGGGTTATCGCCTGCTCGAACGTATCACCGAGCTGGAAAATCAGCTGTGCCGTGAGCGTGCGTCGCAGTTGAGGGAATAACGCCGCTTATCGCCCTGGAAAGCTATTGGCTACCGCTGTCTATGGCCGGTGGGCAATGGCAATCACGGAAACACCAAAGGGCATGAATTGGCCTGGCAAAATTCGGCGTTCCAGCGCAAAGCATTGATGGAGCAATGCGTTCAGCCAGGTGGGAGGCAATACCGCATCAGACAGCGGCTCTCTTTGCGCAAGCTTTCCCATAAGCCGAATCAGGGCGATAGCGGGAAACAGGAGCGTGTTGAAATAACCGCTGCGTTCTGTTTCCAGTCCGGCTTGATCGAGCGAGCGCCGGAGGCTGGTTTTAGTGTAGCGGCGGTAATGCCGGTGCGCCTCGTCATGCGCTGACCAGAGCCACGAATACGCTGGAGCAGTGACAAGCACAATCCCGCCGGGTTTCAAGACCTCGAACACGCTCCGCAGGGCCTCCGCATCGTCCTCAATGTGTTCAAGTACATCCAGCAGACAGACCAGATCGAAGCTTTCACGGGGAAACGGTAGCCGCGCTGGAAGCGTTCCCTCCAGAATCGGGCAATCCATCTCCCTCTTCGCCAGACTGCGTGCGGTTTCGTCCGGCTCAATCGCCGTCACATTCCCGAACCGTGCCAGCAGCTGAAGATTGGCACCCGTGCCACATCCCGCGTCTAAAATCTCGGCGGTTTTCGCGAGTGACAGGGTGCGCAGTACTGAGGCCAGAATGTCTCTCCGGCCAGAAAACCACCAATGTGAACGCTGCATGGCGGCCATCTCGAAATACACCTCAGGGTTCATTTTCGTATCGCTCCCTGACCACATAAACAGGCCGTCCTTTCGCCTCCTGATAAATCCGGCCTATGTATTCGCCGATCATCCCCAGCCCGATCAGCTGGATGCCTCCCAGAAAAGAAACGATAGTCACCAGAGACGCATAGCCGGGCCAGTCGCGCCCATAGAGCCAGACCCTGACAACGATAAACAGGCCAAACCCGAATGCTATCAGCGCAATCAGCAAGCCCAGCCAAGTCCATATCCGTAAGGGAGCGGTGGAGAAAGAGGTCAGGCCATCCAGAGCAAAACGCCAGAGCCGCCAGCCATTGAACTTGCTGGCCCCGGCCACCCGCGCCTCCCTCGCATAAGGCAATAGGATTTGCCGGAAACCCAACCAGGCAAACAGGCCTTTCATGAAGCGGTTGCGTTCGGGTAATAGTTTCAACGCATCGACGACCCGCCGATCCATCAGCCGAAAATCGCCGACATTGGCGGGTAGTGATGCACCGGCATCCGCTATGGCGTTATGTAACCGGTAAAACCACAACGCGGTTTTACGCTTCAGCCAGCTGTCGACATCCCGGTTTACACGCTGTGGCAGCACCACATCGAAGCCTTTCCGCCAGAGCCGGACCATCTCCATGATTAACTCCGGCGGGTCTTGCAAATCGGCATCAATAGGCACGACCGCCAAGCCTCTGGCATGGTCAATGGCACAGGTGAGCGAGGCTTCCTTGCCAAAGTTGCGGGAGAGATCCAGCACTCTGAGCTGGGGTGTGGCCGCCTGTATTTTCAGCAGCAGGCCCAGGGTTTCATCGGCACTGCCATCGTTTACGCAGACAATTTCGAACGGTTCGCCGATGTCCCGCAATACCGGCAGTAGCCGGTCAAAAAACGCGGCCAGCGCCAGACCTTCGTCGCGCAAAGGGCAGCAGATGGAGAGTACCGGCAAGGCAGGATTGGGTTCGTTCATGCGATAAGCTGCCTCGTCACTTTACGGCGGAAGGCTGGAGTGCAATCACACCGCCCCCCTCACGGTCGGAATAAACGACCGCTCCGCCCATGGCATGTGCCAGCCTTGCTGCCGTGAGGCCCGGAAACAGGCGCTGTTCCTGCTCTCCAACAACCAGATGACTCACCCCCAGCCCCTCAAAAAATTCACGGTTACCCGGAGGGGCCAGGCCCTGTCCAGCCGCTGCAAACGCTATCCCCATATTGCGTTCGTATTCGCGCATCCGCACCCATGTCCACGGTCCCGTAGGCCACTCATGGCGTAGCCGGTTAGAAAACTGCCAGACATGCTGGCTCCATCCGCATAGCCCTGGCCGGCCGGAAAAGGCGGCAATGCGTCCAGGCCAGTCGCCATAAGTTTTAAGTGCATTCACTTCCGCTAATGCCTTTCTTTTTGACAGATCGGGGCCTTCAATTTCCACTTCGATTTCCTTGCGCAGGATTTCGCCCGTACCGCAAAGCTCACCCAGGCGTACCGGCTCAGGCAGCACCCGGAGATAGCGGATAATGGCCATGTCCCGTGGAAACTCCCGGTTCATGAACGCCGCGCCATCGATGGAGGGCATGTCGGGCGTGCGACGTATGCGGTCATAGACCGCCACCGAGAGTGTCATCAGCCAGAACCCCCCGACCAGTGTGGCCACGGTGACCAGCCCGGTTACAAACCGGCGATTGGCGAAGGCGGCCGGATAGGCGGGCACCCAGACCAGCGTCATCAGCAGCGGCACCAGATAATACCCTTCCAGCCAAAAACGCATCGTCACGTTAAATCGCTTGTTGGCACCCCCGCCAAGATGCGTAAATTCGGCCACGGAAAATTCCGGAAAAAACCAGATCAGGAAAGTGACAGCCGCCAAGGTCACCAGCGGCAGGGTATCGATCTGGCCAATGTCCCCCGATTGCCGGGGGTACCCCAGCCAGACCAAGGCCGAGCAAGCCAGCGCTACCGCCGCGCCGCCTCTCCCGGCAAGCAGCAGACCCAGGACAGCGATCAGCACGACCCAGAGCCGCTTTCCGGTAAAGGCGTTGCGCTCCAATGGCCAAAGTCCGGCAAACATGGCGGCGGCACAGGCGGCCGCCATGAACAGCAAGGGCGCAAACTGGGCGCTTAAAAAGCCCTGAAACGGGCTGGCAATCTCACGTTCTACCCAATACCAGGTCACATCCGGACGCTGTGTGTCCAGCAGGGCTGGCAGACTCAGTAACAGCGTGAGCACGCCAAACAGGCCGGCATTGGCGAGCAGGGTTTTGCTGCCCGGCCAG
>SXQV01000157.1 GCA_005792805.1 Methylococcaceae bacterium
GAATCCATCGTGACCGAAGATTACTCCCGCGCCCGGCGGTTTCTCCGGGAAGTCGATTCCAGCTCCGTGATGGTGAATGCCTCGACACGGTTTGCTGATGGCTTTGAGTACGGTCTGGGCGCTGAAATCGGCATTTCCACCGACAAACTGCATGCCCGGGGGCCGGTTGGTCTGGAAGGGCTGACCTCACAGAAGTTCGTGGTGCTGGGCGACGGTCACATTCGGGACTAGCACGCCGCAGACGCAACATGATCGGGATCTACGGCGGCACCTTTGATCCCGTCCATTACGGACACCTGCGAACGGCACTGGAGGTCAGGGAAACCCTGGGGCTAACTGAACTCCGATTTGTCCCGTGTCAAATTCCGGCGCACCGGGACACCCCGGGCGCAACCCCGGAGCAGCGGCTTGCCATGCTGCGGGCGGCTCTGCCGGATGCAGCTGCCGGCACCCGCATCGACACCCGGGAACTGGAGCGTTCCGGTCCTTCCTTCATGGTCGACACGCTTATCTCCCTACGAGAGGAAATCGGCAGCACCATCCCACTGCTACTCATCGTTGGCCTGGATGCCTTTCTCGGGCTGCCGCGCTGGCGGCGCTGGGAGACCCTGCTTGAACTGGCTCACGTGGCGGTCATGCGTCGGCCCGGATTCGAGCCGGAGTGGCCCACAGAACTGGTGCGCGAACAGGATCGAAGACTGACCCACCAAGCCGCCGATTTACGCGACCGCCCCTCGGGCCTCATCCATTTCGTGAATGTCATGCAACTGGACATTTCCGCCAGCCGTATCCGCTGCCTGATAGCCAACGGTCAGAGCGCCCGCAACCTGACCCCGGATACCGTACTCGAAGTCATCGACCGGTTGGGCCTGTACCGCCAGGCCGGGTGACGGGATCGGCCCAGTCGGCCGGCTCCCATGGGTTTTGGAAAAAGCGTCCGGGGGCAGCTTAAAACGCCTGGCCGAAGGAAAACTGGAACATCTGTATGCGGTCACCCTGAACCGTGTTGAGTGGCCTGGCTACGCTGACACCCAGCGCACCAAAGGGGGAAAGCCACCGCGCAAGCAGGCCGGGTGAGTAGCGCAGAAAGTCGCCCTTGGCCTCCGCAAAACAAGGGGTGCCGCCGCCCTCTGTTATGGCTTTGGGGGATGCGACCTCAAAGGCATTACAGTAGACATTGCCGATATCCACGAAAGCCCCGATGCGCATATTTTTGCTGTCCGTCAAAAACGGGATAGGTGCCAGCAACTCAAAAGAACTCACAATCTTGCTGGAGCCGCCCAGAGACAGACCGCCACCCGCACCCAGCGAATTAGGCAGGGTACGAGGCCCCAGGGAGCTGGGATAAAAACCACGCATGACCTGTGGGCCACCCGCGAAATAGTTTTCCCAGAAGGGTAGCCCTGGGGTGTCGTCATAGCTGCCACCATAGGCCACTTCGGCCATCACCATCAGCGTCAAATCTTTAGCCACAGGGAAATAATGCTGGGTCTTGGCACTCGCTTTGTAGAAGTTGACACTGTCCTTCCCAAAAACCGGGGGTGTCCCCAGAAATGACAGCCGTTCCGCCCCACCATCCGTAGGAAATATCGCCCTATTCAAGGTGTCATGCACATAGCCCACCGCGATTGGAACATAGCTAAATCCATAGGAGCTATCGGGGGGTACTGTCGTGTAATGATCAATGTACCTCAGAATCTCCCGCGATGACTGGTTACTCACCCGGAGATTGGTATAGTCATAATCCAGATTGAAGCGGATACTGTCAAACTCACTCAAAGGTATACCTAGATTGGTACCTACCTGACCGGTATCCGTTGCGTAGTTTGCCAGATTAATGACATAAGCATCCATCTTACGGTACGACAAATCAAAAC
Organism: Methylococcaceae bacterium; assembly: GCA_005792805.1. Taxonomy (GTDB): domain Bacteria; phylum Pseudomonadota; class Gammaproteobacteria; order Methylococcales; family Methylococcaceae; genus UBA6136. The sequence continues at coordinate 1,878 of SXQV01000157.1, forward strand.
CAGTACTTACCCCATCAAGCGTGGTGTAGGGATTGAAATAGCTAGCCTGGTAAATGGTGTTGATACGGCTATTATTGAAGTTGAAACCTACCCGCTTACCCGTACCAAAAACATTGTCCTGAGTAACATTCGCATTAAATATGATGCCCTGCTGCTGAGAGTAGCCCACACCCGCCATGATGTTGCCGGAAGATTTCTCGACAATATTGTAATTAACATCAATCTGATCAGAAGTTCCTGGAACAGCCGGCGTCTCCACATTGATTTCCTGGAAATACCCCAATCGTTCGAGACGCGTCTTGGATCGCTCAATCTTGGTACTGGAGGCCCAGGCAGACTCCATCTGTCGCATCTCGCGACGCAATACTTCATCCCGGGTTCGAGTATTTCCCCGGAAAGTCACCCGGCGCACGTAGACCTGCTTACCGGGGTCAACAAAGAAAGTCATACCAACGGTTTTGCTCTCCTCATTGATCTCTGGAACCATATTCACGTTCGCAAATATGTAGCCCTCGTCACCCAAGCGGTCTGAAATGGCTTTTTGGGTTTCGGTTGCCAAACGGCGGGAAAACGTGTCGCCAGGCCCTATCGCAACCAGTGGCGTGATTTCTTCTGGCCGGATGATCAGCTTGCCTGTGACCTTAGCTTCACTGACCTTGTACACCTCGCCTTCCTTGATGTTGACCGTCAGGTACATTTCTTTCTTATCCGGGGTCATGGCCACCTGCGTAGATTCAATCTGAGAATTGATATAGCCACGATCCAGATAAAACGACCTCAGTCTTTCAAGGTCAGCGGATAGCTTCTGCTTGGAGTACTGATCGTCCTTGGTATAAAAAGACAATAGATTCCCCGTGCTTAGCTCGAACTGACTTAATAACTCCTCATCCGTGAAGGCGTTATTTCCCACAATATTGATTTGCTCGATCGTCGCCACCTTGCCTTCGGAAATGGTGATGTTGATGGCTACACGATTTCTCGGCTGATCAGTGACGCTCGACTCAATAGTCACGCCGTATTTTCCACGACTGTAGTACTGTCTGCGCAATTCCTGCTCAACCTTATCCAGCACTGCGCGATCAAAGACCTTGCCTTCCATGAGGCCGATCCCCTTGAGTGCCTTTTTTAGATCGTCAGTACTAATATCCTTATTACCCTCAATTTGCACGCTCGATATTGAAGGCCGCTCTTCAACGATCACAACCAGTGTGTCGCCCTCCTGCTCCAGCCGCACATCCTTGAAAAAACCGGTCTTAAAAAGCGCCTTGATACTTTCCGAGGATAGGCGCTGATCAAATTCATCTCCCACCTTGACCGGCAGATAATTGAAAACGGTGCCCGGAGCTACGCGTTGCAGGCCCTCAATACGAATATCCTCAACCGTGAAGGACTCCACTGAGAACACCGCTGTCGCTGGTAGCATAAACAAGATGAACAGGGCGACGACACGAGGTAATCGATGCATATTGGGACGTTCTCGAATGACTAGTGGGAGCAAGGAAATGGGCTTCGTTTGGCCGCTTTCGCCTAGAACCTTAACCCGAAAACGATTCAATTCGCGCGCAAATCACGCTCAACGTCATCAATACTGATATGGCGAATGTTTTTGCCCATGGCGTAATAGATGACATATTCGCAGATGTTGCAGGCGCGGTCGCCCACACGCTCCAGTGCGCGTGCCGCCCACATGATATTCAGCGATACCGGAATGGATCGCGGATCTTCCATCATATAAGTGATCTGCTGACGCATGATGCTCTCGTACTCCCGATCCACCTGGCGATCTTCCTGCACCACTCGCAGGGATTCGTCCACGTCGATACGCGCAAAGGCATCCAGCGCCTCACGCAGCATCTGCCGCGCGTGATGCGCGAGCTGCTGCAAGTCGGTAAGTTGATTCCTCTTGGGGAAGTGATCGACCAAATCCACGGCGATTCGCGCGATTCGCTTAGCCTCATCGCCGATGCGCTCCAGGTCTGTAATGGTTTTGATGACCGCCACCACCAGGCGCAAATCCCTCGCTGCCGGCTGTCTCAACGCCAGAATCTGGGTACATTCCTCATCAATGGCCACTTCCATCGAATTAACCTTGTAATCATCACTGATCACCCGTTCGGCCAGTTCAATATCGCTTTCCAGCAGCGCATTGACGGCAGATTCTATCTGCGCTTCGACCAGCCCGCCCAAGGTGAGTACCCGGTTGCGTATGGCGAGCAACTCGTGGTCATACTGCTTGGAAATATGGTGGTGACTGAGGTCATACTCAGCATCGGGAACTGTCGTCATGGTAGGAGCCTGCGGCGGGAATGAATAAAAACAATCGCTAAGCGCTCGCGATTATAGTCCAACTCAGCGAAAAAACCGTGAAAAAGCCCGTTCCGTCAGCCATCCAGACACACCACATAGCCCGTTATTTCCGCCCTATCGTGATACAGCTGGCGGAATTCAAGCGTGTAATGCCGATTCGCCTGGATCAGACGAGACTCGATCATTTCACGGCACAGCTGGACCGTCTCATAGCGCTTTTTCATTGGCAGCTTAAGATTGAAAATCGCATACTTGCAGTGCCTCTGGGCCAACCAGTCTCCAATCAGGGCGGCGATCCGGGAGGGTTGCTCGACCATATCGCACACCAGCCAGTCCACCGGTCTGACCGGGCGGAAGCGAAATCCGTCCACGCGCAAATGTTCGACAATGCCTGAATCCAACAACACGGCATCAAGCGCACCGTTGTCGACGGCAATCGTCCGAATGTGACGATGCACCAACTGCCAAGTCCAGCCTCCCGGTGCCGCCCCAAGATCTACCGCCGTCATGCCGGGCCGTAAATCCTGGTCCGGCTGCTGGACAAACACCTGAAACGCCTCATCCAGCTTAAGCGTGGACCGGCTGGGTGCGCCTCTCGGAAACTTCAGTCGCGGGATTCCCATCAGCCAAGGGGAGGCATCAGTGACATTGGACAACCCCACTGACACTGAGGTGGCACTGAGGAAAAAGGCATGCAGCCGGGGCAGATGCCGGTTACCCAAAAGCTGTTCATGCTCCAGTGCGCGGCGCAACGGTGTGGCGAATTTACGCAGAAAAACCGAGAGGGATTTAGCCTCATTGGTGTCCGCCGTTTCAAGGAACAGCTCGGAAAACCGGAGCCCCGACTCCCGGATAATCTCCATCAGGGGCGTCAGGCGATCCTCGGGCGGCAGGTCTTGATCAGAGCCGAAGAGGTAGACCAGTTGCCGCGCAAACATCAGATCGCCAAACCGCAAATTCTGTCGCAACTGCTCGCAAGCCGAGTCCCCCTGAGGCATAAAGCGGGCAAATCCGCTGCCTTCATCGGCCTTCACATAGCCATAGACACCCAGTAAACCGGCCTGCTCGATGATGTCGGCGGCACATTCCTTCTCGAACCCGGGACGACAGTACAGCAGCACACTCTCAGGCTTGATCCCCGATGTTGATTCAGTCATTAGAGGAAACCAAAAAGCTCAATATCGACAAACTCGCCCGCCTCCACCCCTGTGGATTCCGGAGGGAGCACAATAAAGCAATCAGCCCGGCTCATGGAAGTCAGCCGGTGACTGCCTTGACCAGCCAGGGCAGTGACGCCTGGCATCCCATCACGCCAATCAAGTACACCCCGCTGAAACTCAAGCCGGCCCGGCGATTTACGCAGACGCTGACGACATTCGACCCGCCAGCGCGGAGGACGCACCGGCACTGTACCCGCCATGCGCAGCAATGCCGGACGTGCGAGCTGAAGAAAAGTCACCATCATCGATACCGGGTTACCTGGCAGGCCAAATACTGGCGTAGTGCCCAGGCGGCCAAACACGAACGGTTTACCCGGCTTGATGGCCACCTTCCAGAATTCCACCTGGCCTCGCTCCTGCAACAAATCAACAATGTAATCTGCCTCCCCCACCGAAGCCCCCCCGGTCGTGATAACCACGTCGGCCTTTTCAGCACCTTGCCACATCGCCTGATGAATCGATTCGCGGTCATCACCGACCCGGCCCAAATCCAGTGGCTCCATACCCATCTCGGTCAACAGCGCATGCAGTACGGGGCGATTGCTTTCATAAATAAACCCCGGCGCCAGTGCCTGACCGGGATCAACCAATTCATCTCCGGTAGCGAGAAACGCTACACGCAGACGCCGGATAACATCCACATCGCCACAACCCGCCACGGCTAATACACCCAGATCGGCTGGTCCTAACAGCTTCTTCGCTGGCAGCAGCCGTTCGCCAACTTTCAGCTCTTCGCCTTGGTGACGAACATTTGCCCCCGACTTTAGAGGCATGGGGGCCATCAATACCACTGCGTCACCGTTCCGGCTGGTTTCCTCCTGCACAATCACGGCATCGGCTCCCGCCGGAAGAGGAGCACCGGTAAAAATCCGCACACACTCACCGCGCCCAAGTGTGCGGGGGAACGGACGCCCGGCGAGCGCCGTGCCGATCACGCGTAACGAGGCACCGGGCACCGCTTCACCCGCATGGACGGCATAACCATCCATAGCCGAGCTGGTAAAACAGGGCAAATCCAGCGGTGTGCTGACATCTCTCGACAAGACTCGACGGAGAGCCTGAGCCAAAGGCAGACGCTCCTCGCCACGGATGCGTGGCACGTTCTCCAGCAGGCGCTCGACCGCTTGATCGAGACTGAGCAGGCCGGTGGCACTATCGCAAATCGAGGACACGACGGGCATCGGGAAGGAATCTACGCAAAATAAAGTCCGCTATGGCCTGGGGCTGATTGATATCCAGACAGGGAATCGGGGGGGCAGGCGCTAGCCCGGCATCGGTTGCAATACCGATAATCTCCGCATCCCCTGGATAGAGTAGCGGATGACCCAGCGATGGGCGATGCAGCTCCAGCTTGGGAAAACTCTCGCGCTTGAACCCTTCGACCAGCAAGAGATCGAGCCCGGCCTGATTCAGATGAAGCAGCTCTTCGTTTAATGACGGATCCCTCGCCACCGGATAATCAGTCATGATGACGCGACGGCGCGATGAGCACAGCATGACGGGGCTGGCCCCGGCCTTGCGCAACTCGAAACTGTCCTTGCCCGGCGTGTCGACCTCGAACGCATGATGTGCGTGCTTGATCAGCCCAACCCGCAGGCCATCAGTTTTCAGAAGAGGGATCAATAGCGAAAGCAGCGTGGTCTTGCCTGTTCCGCTGAACGCCGCGAACCCCAGCAGAGGCACCTTCGCATGAGTCATGCCCGACATTGACACCTCAGCCTGCTCCATCAAGCATGACCATAATAGTCTTTGTACCACTCGACGAACCGGGCGATACCCGTTTCGATGGAGGTTTTCGGCGCATAACCCACGTCGCGTTTCAGGTCATCGACATCCGCAAACGTAGCCGGCACATCGCCATCCTGCATCGGCAGGAAATTCTTTGCAGCCTTCCTGCCCAAACAGTCCTCGATCACCTCGATAAATCGCATTAACTCAACAGGCTCGTTATTACCGATGTTGTAGAGCCGGTAAGGTGCCTTGCTGGTGCCAGGATCGGGATGGTCGCCGCTCCATGCAGGATGGGGAGTAGCCACCCGATCCAGGGTACGCACTACGCCCTCCACAATGTCGTCGATATAGGTGAAATCGCGCTTATGTTTGCCGAAATTGAAGACATCAATCGGCTCCCCATCAAGAATACGGCGGGTAAACATGAACAACGCCATATCCGGCCGCCCCCAAGGTCCGTAGACCGTAAAAAAGCGTAGTCCGGTAGTGGGCAGATTGAACAGGTGGCTGTAGGTGTGGGCCATCAACTCATTAGCCTTCTTGGTCGCCGCGTAAAGGCTAACCGGGTGATCGACATTGTGATGAATGGAAAACGGCATGCTCGTGTTAGCGCCGTACACGGAACTGGAAGAGGCATACACCAGATGCTCGACCGAATGATGGCGGCAGGCTTCGAGGATGTTGCAGAAACCGGCCAGATTCGCATCGATGTAAGCATGAGGATTGGTCAGCGAATAGCGCACCCCGGCCTGGGCAGCCAGATTGACCACGCGCTGCGGCTGATGCTGGGCAAAGGTGGCAAACAGTGCCTCACGATCCTCCAATGCAATCCGCACCTCGGTAAACCCCGCCTGATTCGTAAGGCGTGCCAGCCGCGCCTCCTTGAGGTTGACGTCGTAGTAATCATTGACATTATCGACGCCGATCACTTCGTCGCCACGGGCGAGCAGAACCTGTGCGAGGGAAGAACCAATAAAGCCGGCGGTACCGGTCACCAGAATTTTCATGCGAGAAGAATCCTTCAGATAGATCGGGGCCGCAGAGGTGGCCACAAAACGGGTAATTTAGCATTCGATGGCCACCGGGTGACGGAAAAGCCATGAAAAACCTCGCCCTTTGCTGCCGCCCCACCAGCAAACACGGCGCGATCCCGGATGATTGTCTTGCCCGATTAGGCAGGCTTGAGGGGGTTGAGATACCATTGCGCTCCCGCTCGGCAGGGCGGTGACGCTTCATAAACGGCACCTCCCGGTGAGCCATTCAATTCTTAGAAAGATAGCAGCATGGTTATCCTACGCTTTTTGTTGTTCACGTTAGCCCTGACCATCCTTCAAGCCGCTCAAGCGGAAACAGAGACCTTCTACATCGGCGCCAACGGACCCGCTGAGCTCCGAACCGGCCTAGCGAAGAAAGACAAAACCATCAAGTCGCTGGAGTCGGGAACCGCCGTCAAGGTCTTAAAGCTGAACTCCAGGCTGGGCTATGCCAGGGTAGAACTCGGCAGCGGGGAAACGGGATGGATTGCAAGCCGTTTGATGACCAGCGAAGCGCCGGTCCCGAAGCTGGATACAGACCCAGCGGCCACCGCGCCAGAAGCACCGCCCAAAACGGCCCCGCAACTGCAAGCCGAGGTAAATCAACTCCAGACCGAACTGATTGCTGTGCGTCAGGCTTCCGCCAATGTCCTGCGCATCCAGGCAGAGCGGGATCAGCTTCAGGAAAGCGTCATCTCCCAGCGAAAGGAACTGGAAACGGCCCTGCGTGATAAAAATGCAATGACCGACGACCAGAAACAGGCCTGGTTTCTGATCGGCGGGGGCGTTCTCCTGGCGGGCATTCTTCTGGGCGTTTTTTTACCCAGACTCAGTGTGAGACGGCGGAGTCAGTGGAATTCCTTCTAGGCCGAACCCAGCATGCGGCTTCTTTTCATCAAGAATCAACGATACCCAATAATTTTTGAGTCATGAGCAATAACCAGGACAATACCCGCCGTTTTTCCTCCCAGGTCGTTGACGGTATGGAGCGCGCACCCAGCCGCGCCATGCTGCACGCGGTCGGCTTCACCGATCAGGATTTTGCCAAGCCCCAGGTAGGCATCGCCTCGACCTGGAGCATGGTGACGCCCTGCAACATGCACATCAACAAGCTGGCCGATGACGCGGCAAAAGGGGTCGATGGCCATGGCGGCAAGGCGGTAATCTTCAACACCATTACCATCTCCGATGGGATTTCCATGGGAACTGAGGGGATGAAGTACTCACTGGTATCCCGCGAAGTCATTGCCGACTCCATAGAAACCGTCGTCGGTTGCCAGGGCTTTGACGGCATCGTGGCGATCGGTGGCTGCGACAAGAACATGCCAGGGTGCATGATCGGTATTGCGAGACTTAACCGGCCGGCCATCTTCGTTTACGGCGGCACCATTCTGACCGGCTGTCACGGCGAAAAGAAACTCGACATCGTCTCGGTCTTCGAGGCGGTCGGCGCCCGCGCCAACGACAAGATCGATGACGCCGAACTCAAGGCCATCGAATCCAAAGCCATTCCCGGCCCCGGCTCTTGCGGCGGCATGTACACGGCCAATACCATGGCCTCCGCGATCGAGGCACTGGGCATGAGCCTGCCAGGAAGCTCCGCGCAGGCGGCTATTTCCAGTGACAAACAGCGCGACTGTGAACAAGCTGGTGCCCAGGTATTGAAGCTGCTGGAGGCCAACATTCGGCCTCTCGACATCATGACCAAGAAAGCCTTCGAGAACGCCATCACCATTGTCATCGCCCTTGGCGGCTCAACCAATGCCGTACTGCATTTACTGGCAATGGCCGACGCTTGCGGCCTTGATCTCAATCTGGATGATTTCACCCGCATCGGCAAGCGGGTTCCCTTGCTGGCCGATCTGAAACCCAGCGGCAGGTACGCCATGGCGGAGCTGGTCGAAATCGGCGGTATCCAGCCGCTGATGAAGATACTGCTGGATGCGGGACTTTTGCACGGCGACTGCCTGACCGTGACCGGCCAGACATTGGCCGAAAACCTGGCGGTAGCGCCCGGTTACCCCGCCGGTCAGGACATGATCCGTCCACTGGACAACCCCATCAAGAAAGACAGCCACCTGGTCATCCTGCACGGCAACCTGGCCTCCGGAGGCGCTGTCGCCAAGATCACCGGCAAGGAGGGTCTGAGCTTCACCGGCAAGGCGCGCGTCTTCGATTGCGAGGAACTGGCACTCAAGGCCATTCTGGATGGCACGGTAAAAGCCGGCGATGTTCTTGTGATCCGCTACGAAGGCCCCAAGGGGGGACCTGGCATGAGGGAAATGCTGTCTCCGACTTCAGCCGTTATGGGAAAGGGGCTAGGCAAAGAGGTCGCGCTCATCACCGATGGCCGTTTCTCCGGCGGCACCCATGGTTTCGTGGTCGGCCATATCACGCCGGAAGCCTATGCAGGCGGAACACTGGCTATTGTTCATGACGGCGATGAGATTACGATCGATGCTGAAAAGGCGGTGCTTTCACTGCATGTCCCGGACGCTGAAATCCAGTCCCGGCTTGCCGCTTGGCAGCAACCCGCACCGCGCTATACGCGGGGTGTGCTTGCCAAATACGCCAAGCTGGTTTCATCCGCATCGGAAGGGGCCGTTACCGACAAGGATCTCTAGGTCCGCCCAAATAAAGTGAGCCCAGCCCTTCCCTCCATTCGCAACATGGTGGCTGCACTGATTGGTCAACCCTCGATCAGTTGCGCCGATCGCCGCCATGATCAAAGTAATCTGGGGGTAATTCACCAATTGGCGGAATGGGCCGAAGGTCTGGGATTCCGGGTGGACATCGATCCGGTAGGCCCCAACAAAGCTAACCTGATCGCAACTTTGGGTGCCTCCAGTTCAGCCGACATCACCGGCGGGCTGGTACTCTCGGGACATACCGATACCGTCCCTTGCGACCCTGAGCTGTGGTCAAGCGACCCATTCACGGCGACAGAGCGCGATGGCCGGATTTATGGTCTCGGCAGTGCGGATATGAAGTCCTTCTTTGCCCTCATCCTGGAGGCGGCTTCCCAGTTTCAGGCAAAAAACCTGCGGCACCCGTTGATACTGCTAGGCACGGCGGACGAGGAAAGCTCAATGTCGGGTGCGCGACAGCTATTGGCCCAGAACAGGAAACTGGGCCGGCAAGCCGTTATCGGAGAGCCTACCGGGCTAAAGCCCATCCGTATGCACAAGGGCGTAATGATGGAATCGATCATGGTTCGTGGTCGAGCCGGACACTCCAGCAACCCGGCGCTGGGCGCCAACGCTATTGTGGGCATGCAGGCGGTGATGAGCGAGCTGCTCGTTTTCCAGCAGGCGCTAAAGGATAAATATCGTAACGCGGCCTTCGAGGTCGACTACCCGACGCTCAATCTCGGCGCCCTCCACGGGGGCGACAATCCCAACCGCATCTGCGGCGCCTGCGAACTGCTGATCGACATTCGCCCCTTGCCGGGAATGAACATTGATGTGCTACATGAAACGCTGTGTGAGCGACTGGCAAAAACGCTGGAGAGCCATCCGGAATTCACGTTAGAGGTCAACCGGCTTTTTCCAGGACTTCCCGCCTTCGAAACACCCGCAGACAACGAAATGACTCAAAGCTGTGCAGCGTTCAGCGGTCAACCCGCTGGCGCCGTGGCCTTCGGCACCGAAGCGCCGTTCCTTGACCAACTGGGCATGCAGACCATCGTCATGGGCCCGGGATTTATCGACCAGGCTCACCAGCCGGATGAATTTTTACCACTGGAACATATCCGGCCCGGCGTCGACATCCTGTCCCGGCTCATCCACCGTTACTGCGCCAACTCCAGCCACCAAGCCCGCTTCCACCCATAAAAAAGCAGCCGAAGGCAGCTTTTTTATGTTCTCGGTCACTCAGGCGCTCAGGTCGCGTTATTTTTGGCGTAATCGGTGATTTTCTGCGTCAGCTTGTTCAGCAAAGCGTCAAAACCCTCCCGATCGATAACACTGGTGTACTGCGCCTTTTTCAACGCCAGATCGCTGATGCCGTCCACCACAATATTGATGATGTGCCACTGGCCATTGAACTGACCGACAAAATATTCAAACTTGATTGGCTTCTCACTGGGGGCGACAAGGTTGTAACGCAGCAGTATTTTCCCGTTCTTGATGTCTTGGCTGGACTCAAACTGAAAGGACTCGCCGCCGAACTCCTTGAACTGGGCGGCGTAGGTAGCAATGCTCAAGTCTGTCAGCTTATCCATGAATGCCAGCTTTTGTGGCTGATCCAGCTTTTTCCAGTGTACGCCCAGCGCAATCAACGATACCGCCTCGAACTCGAATGTCTGCCTAACCACCGGATCAAGCCTCTTGTACCGGCCCGCATAACCCAGTTTCTGGCCGCCCTTCATCACTTCAACCAGCGTACTGTTCAGCCGATCAACGGGCTTTCGTGCTTCTTCAGGGCTGTCCGCCAACACGTAGAGCGGCAACAAAAGAAACAGCAAAAAAGCCGGGAAATATCTCGGGGTCATACCTCAAGCCTCGCGCAAAAAATGGCGCTCATCCTAGCATAATCAGGGGCTTTCACCTCGAATTGAAGCACTCGAACAGACGGGCTTTTTCGGGCGGCGCTTCCCGAATACACCCATGCGTGATAGTGTAACATCACCACATGAAATCACGAGACTTCCCCGCCATGCGTACATCGTTGTCTTGGCTGCTCCTGTTCGCTCTCCCTCTATCCGCCCATGCCGAGGGAATGGCCGAGAAAGCTACCGAGATCACCTCCGATAGCCCAACTCCCGCCAAAACCGTTACCCCGAAGAAGAAGGAGAAAAAAAAACCGGCCCAGGACGATAACGAAGAGCAACCCCATCAACTTGAAGAAGTGGTGGTGGAGAGCGAACCGCTGGAACGCACCATTGGTAGCCTGGCCAGGCCCGTATCAGTATTGAAAGACGCAGAACTTCGCCAGCAGATGGCGCCCACCATCGGCGCCACGCTGACGCAGGAGCCCGGCATCAATAGCCAGTCGTTTGGCCCCGGCGTCGGCCAGCCGGTCATCCGCGGCCTGGCCGGGCCTCGCGTGAGAATCATGGAGAACGGCATCGGCAACAATGATGTATCCAATATCAGCCCCGACCATGCCAACAGTATCGAGCCCTCCCAGGCCGAGCGCATCGAAATCCTGCGGGGCCCTTCGACATTGCTCTACGGCAGCGGCGCCATTGGTGGCGTGGTTAATGTCATCGACAACCGGGTCCCCGAAAAGAAGGCTGAAAAACCGATCGGCGGTGCGCTGAACCAAATCTACAACTCGGCTCTCGACGAAACGTCCAGCTCACTGAAACTGGAAGGCGGGGAATCAGACGTGGCCTACCATCTGGATGGCTTCTACCGGAACAGCGGCAACGAAATTATCGGCGGCCAGGCCATTGATGAGCCGGCGGCCCGCATGTATGACCCTGCACTGGCCGAGGCACCTTATCTGCAAAATACCAACGGGTATGTTCCTAACACTAATGCACGCGCCAAGGGCGGTACGGCCGGCATATCCTGGGTCGGTGACCCGGGTTATGCCGGGGTCGCCGTCAATTACCTGGAAAACAACTACGGCATTCCCCCCATTGGTATCCCGGGCGAACCAGACATCCGGATTAATCTCTGGCAGACCAAATACGATTTTCGCGGCGGGATTGATAACCCGTTCGAGTACGCCGAAAAACTCAAAGTTAAATTTGGTTACACCGACTACAAACATGTCGAAATGGAGGGCACGGAAACCGGTACCACCTGGAAAAGCGACTCCTACGAGAGCCGTATCGAGCTGACTCACAAACCCATCGGCCCCTTCAAGGGCCAGTGGGGCTTCCAGTCCGTCAACGGCACCACTTCAGCCACGGGAGAGGAGGCCACGATTCCGCAAACCGGCATCGCCAACTACGGGCTATTCGCGGTTGAAACCCTGGAGACTGACCCGCTCATCTATGATTTCGGCTTTCGCATCGAACCACAGAGCGTAACGCCGGATGCCGCCAGTGCTTACGCTGCCCGAAGTTTCCTGCCGGTCAGCGGATCCCTCTCGGGACTCTGGAAAGTTGATCCCTCCAACAACCTGAGTTTGGCGTTTACCGAATCACAGCGCGGCCCACAGGCGCAGGAACTCTATGTCAATGGGGCCCATCATGCGACCCGTGCGTTCGAGATCGGCAACCCCAACCTGAACATGGAGTCGTCCTACAATCTGGAGCTGGGCTACACCTTCAAGGAGGAGTGGATGAACGCCCAATTCAATCTCTTCAATAACTGGGTAAACGACTATATCTACTCCCAGTACACCGGTGAGCTCTATGGTCACGAAGAAGGGGTTCACGGCCCCGAGGAGGCAGGGGGCGACCATGACCATGGCGGTGAATTACCCATACTGCAGATTGAACAGGCTAACGCTGTATTCAAGGGTTTCGAAGCCAACCTGATGTTTCCCATCATGGAAAACTCCTATGGACTCGTGGATCTGACCCTGTTCGGCGACTACACCCGGGGCACTTTAAGTGCCGGCAATGGCAATGTTCCTCGCATGCCACCCCTTCGCTTTGGTACACAAATCGATTACGCCAAAGACAAATGGTCGACCTACTTTCGCGTTACACGAGGGCAAGCCCAGGAGTACGCAGGAGAAAATGAAACCGAGACCTCAGGCTGGGTTTTGATGAATGTCGGCGTTCAGTACGAAGCCAAATCGTTTGCCGACAGCAAGCTGCTGTTCTACCTCAAGGGCAACAACCTTCTGGATCAGGACATCCGCAACTCCACCTCCTATCTCAAGAACTTCGCCCCCGAACCAGGTCGCGGCGTCCAACTGGGATTCCAGATCAGCTATTAGGCCATGCTCCTGACATCGCCAACCCAGGCTCCAGGCGATGCACATTTCTCCATCCATTTGCACCCACGAATCTGCGGGCTGATTGCCGCTCGCGCCATGGGAAGTTCGCCCAGGATCAAGCAAGCGGTTATCATCACGGCATACTGAACTTTCAATCCACGCACTCATGAAAATCCTCATTGTCGGCGGCGGTGGCCGCGAACATGCCTTGGCCTGGAAGACCGCCCAGTCACCGCTGGCGGATAAAGTCTACGTCGCACCCGGCAATGCCGGGACGGCACTGGAACCTCATCTGAAGAACGTCAAAATCGCGGCAGCCGATGTCCAGGGACTGCTGGCCTTCGCACTTCGCGAAAGCATCGATCTGACCATAGTCGGCCCGGAAGCCCCTCTGGTGCTGGGGATTGTCGATACCTTCCGGGCAGCGGGCCTCAAGTGCTATGGCCCGACGCAAGCCGCCGCACAACTGGAAGGCTCCAAGGCTTTCTGCAAGGATTTCCTCGCACGCCACCACATCCCGACGGCGGACTATCAAACCTTCACCGACATTGAGTCGGCCATCGCTTACATCGGTCAAAAAGGGGCCCCGATTGTGGTAAAGGCGGATGGGCTTGCCGCCGGCAAGGTGGTAGTGGTCGCACAAACTGAAGAGGAGGCTCTCAGCGCCGTGCGCGACATGCTGGGTGGCAACGCCTTCGGTGCGGCAGGTCATCGGGTAGTCATTGAAGAATTCCTGCAAGGCGAGGAAGCCAGTTTCATTGTCATGGCCGATGGCGAGCACGCGCTAGCCATGGCCAGTTCCCAAGACCACAAGGCTCGCGATGATGGCGATACCGGCCCCAATACTGGCGGCATGGGTGCCTACTCGCCGGCCCCGGTAGTGACACCCACCGTTCATGCCCGTGCCATGGAGGAGGTGATTCTGCCGACCCTACGCGGCATGGCGGCGGATGGCATCCCCTATACTGGCTTTCTTTATGCCGGACTGATGGTCGCTCCGGATGGGACGATTAAGGTGCTGGAATTCAATTGCCGCTTTGGCGACCCCGAAACGCAGCCCATCATGATGCGCCTTAAAAGTGACCTGCCAGTGCTGTGTCTGAAGGCGCTGGATGGCAAGCTCGACGCAATGGAAACGGAATGGGACCCCCGGCCCGCACTCGGCGTCGTCATGGCGGCCGGCGGCTATCCGAATGATTATGCCAGGGGCGACCTCATCGAAGGCTTGCCGGAAAGTGAAACAGCGGATGTGAAGGTTTTTCATGCCGGCACGGCATTGGACAATGGTGCCGCCATCACGGCGGGTGGCCGGGTTCTCTGTGTCAGCGCACTGGGCGACACGGTGGCCGAGGCACAGAAGAAGGCCTACGAACAAGTGCATCGCATCCAATGGCGCGGCGCGTTTTACCGCAAGGATATCGGGCACCGGGCCATTACACGAGACTGAGCCACCGCCCATACCTTGCCATCACACTGAGTGCGGCTATCGAAACGGCTCACTCGAAACCCGTGTAACCCTGCGAACCGTTGACATGACCTCTGAAAATCAAGCCACCGAAAAAACCCTGACCGACAATCAAGCTCAACTGCTACGCCTTCGCGACTATGTCTCAAGTCAGGTCCTGGGCCAGGAACGTCTGGTCGAGCGCATGCTGGTTGCCTTGCTGGCCGACGGTCATATCCTGGTCGAAGGGGCGCCCGGACTGGCCAAAACTCGCGCCATCAATGTACTGAGTCGTGGTATCGAGGGCGACTTTCACCGCATCCAGTTCACCCCGGACTTGCTGCCGGCCGATCTGACCGGCACGGAGATCTATCGTCCCCAGGAAGGCTCCTTCCATTTTCAGAGTGGGCCGCTGTTCCACAATCTGGTACTGGCTGACGAAATCAATCGCTCCCCCGCCAAGGTTCAGTCGGCGCTACTGGAGGCAATGGCGGAACGGCAGATTACCGTGGGCCGTGTCACCTACAAGCTCCCCGAACTGTTCATGGTCATGGCGACCCAAAACCCCATTGAACAGGAAGGGACTTACCCCCTGCCAGAAGCCCAGCTGGACCGGTTCATGCTGTTCATCCGCATCGGCTACCCGGATGCCAGCCACGAACGCGCCATCCTGCGACTGGTGCGCGAGGAAGCCAAGAGCGGCAAATCCGTCACCGAACAGCCATTCACACCCATCCCGCAAAGCACGCTGTTTGCCGCCCGCAAGGAAATACTGGATCTTTACCTTGCGGAATCCCTTGAGGAATACTTACTGCAACTCGTCCTGGCCACGCGCAACCCGGCGGCCTACGATGCCGACCTGGGGCGCTGGCTGCAATACGGTGCCAGTCCGCGTGCCACCATTGCCCTGGATCGCTGCGCCCGCGCCCGCGCCTGGCTCAATGGCCGGGACTTTGTAATTCCGGAAGACATACAATCGATAGCACCGGATGTCCTGCGTCACCGCCTCATTCTCAGCTATGAAGCCGAGGCCGATGGTGTTGACACGGATCGCGTCATCAACGAGCTGCTGCGACGGGTTGCCGTTCCCTGACCGAACCAGCCACAGCGGTCCCCTGGCCAGAGAGTCTTAACATGCAAAGCTATCAGCACGATTTCATCCGCTACGCCATCGAATGCAACGTGCTTCGCTTTGGCGACTTCACGCTGAAATCAGGCCGGCGCAGCCCCTATTTCTTCAACACGGGCCTGTTTGATACTGGCGCAAGGCTGGATCGGCTCGGACAATTTTATGCTGAAGCCCTCCTGGCCGAAGCAATCAGGGCAGATGTCTTATACGGCCCTGCTTACAAGGGCATCCCCCTCGCCTGCACAACCGCCATCGCCCTGTCACGAAAAACCGGGCAGGAAATCCCCTTCGCCTTTAACCGCAAGGAAGCCAAAGATCATGGCGAGGGGGGCACCATTGTCGGCTCACCACTCAGGGGCGACGTACTCATCCTGGACGATGTCATCACGGCGGGTACTTCGGTGCGGGAGTCAGTAGAAATAATCCGTACAGCCGGCGCGCACCCCTGTGGAGTCATGATCGCGCTGGATCGACAGGAAAAAGGGCAAGGCCAGCGCTCTGCCGTTGAAGAAGTCTCAGCCCTGTTCCAAACGCCGGTGCATAGCATTATTGGTCTGAGCGACATCATTGAATATCTCGAAACCAGCGGCAGGCGGACCGAACTCGAAGCAATTCGGCAATATCAATCCAGCGGTGGAGAGGCTCCTTGAGCAGTGGCTTGCTTGCTTGCCTGCTGACGGCCGGGCTCCTCACCACGACCGTCCACGCCGACACCTTTCGCTGGGTCGACGAGAAAGGCACGGTCCACTACTCGGATCAGGTACCCCCTGAGCAGGCCAAGACCCGGCATTCAAAATTGAGTGCACGAGGATTTGAGGTCGAGACCGTGGAAGCACCGAAAACGCCAGAACAGGTGGAACGGGAACAATTACTGAAACAATTGCGCACCCAACAGGAAAAAGTGCTCAATGAACAGCGGGATCAGGACCAAGCGCTCATGCGCACTTACCGCAGCACGGAAGAAATCCTGACCGCCCTGAAGGTCAAGCTGGACAGCCTTGAAAGCAACATCCGAATGACTCAGGCCAGCATTGACCGCGATACACAAAGTCTTGCAACCCATGAAAAACGGGCTGGGGAATCCGTCAGCAAAGGACAGCCGGTCTCGCAAGCCACACACGACTCCATCGCCGCCCTCAGGAAGCGAATGACCGCCTATCAAAACCAGATCCAGCGTACCGAAAACGAAAAACTGGCCACGTCGGACCGGTTTGGTCGCGATATGAAACGGTTTCTGGCCATCAAGGCAATGCAGGATCGGAATGAAAACCCGAATGTCGACTGGACGCGCAGCGTGGCCAAAGCCATGGGTAATGGTCCTGGCGACATCATCAGCGTCGTGGAGTGCGAGGGGAAAAGCCAGTGCGATCACTACTGGGCTTTGGCGGGCGACTATCTACGCCGAAAGTCCGGGTATCACGTCGCTGTGGAGACAGAGAAAATCCTGCAGACGCCCTACCCCAGAAACGATACCGACTTCGGCATCACCATTACCCGGCTGACGGGCAAAACAAATTTCCTGATCTTCATGGACGTCATCTGCCGCCCCACCAGCGTCGGGGAACAACTCTGTAAGGGCGAGCGAGTAAGGGAAGTTCATGAAGGGTTTCAAAGGTCGGTGCTGGGCGCATTACCCGATACCGGGCCACCACCTCAGTCCCAGCCACGTTCCACCCGCACTGATCCAGACTGAAATCAGACCCAGGCGGAAACGGTACCAATCCGCGATGGCATCAGCAGCGTGCCGATGCCCCGGTCGGTCAGCAGTTCCAGCAGCACCGCATGCTCGATGCGCCCATCAATGATGTGCACACTTTTGACGCCGCCTTTCAGGGCATCAGTGGCGCAGCCAACTTTCGGAATCATGCCGCCGCTGATGGTGCCATCTGCAATCAGATCGTCCACTTCGGCCAGTGACAGTCCTGTTAGCAACGCCCCATGCTTATCCAGAATGCCCGCCGTGTTGGTCAACAACATGAGCTTTTCGGCCTGCAACACTTCGGCCATCTTGCCAGCAACCAGATCGGCATTGATGTTGTAGGAAAAACCGTCATCCCCCACGCCAATGGGGGCAATGACTGGAATGAAATCACTTTGCACCAGCGTGTTAACGATACTCGGGTCGATGCTACGCACCCGCCCCACATGGCCGAGATCGATGATTTCCGGCTCGTCGGTTTCCGCTGAACGCTGGGTCACGGAGATTTTCTCGGCGCGCACCAGGTCGCCGTCCTTGCCGGTCAGACCCACCGCCGCCCCGCCATGCTGATTGATGAGATTGACGATCTCCTTGTTGACCAGCCCTCCCAGCACCATCTCCACCACGTCCATGGTCTCGGCATCCGTGACTCGCAGACCCTGAACGAAGTGACTGGTTTTGCCGAGCCGCTGCAGCAGATTACCGATCTGCGGTCCACCGCCATGCACCACCACGGGGTTGATACCGACCAGCTTCAGCAGCACGATGTCCCGTGCGAAGCTGTGCTTGAGGTGATCTTCTGTCATGGCATTGCCGCCATACTTGACGACCAGCGTCTTGCCCTTGAAACGCTTGATGTAGGGCAGCGCCTCAATCAGGACATGCGCAATGCGGGACGCGGATTCGTTTTCCAAAGCAGCTTGTTTATGCACGGATTGCAGACTCACCTTGATGATTGAAAAAATGCGGTGTGGACTTGCGGGACGTTACTGATGGCCGGTATGACCAAAGCCGCCGTGGGCGCGCTGACTCTCGGTAAACGCATCGACCTTTTCAAACTGAACCTGCACCACCGGCACAAACACCATTTGCGCGATACGGTCGCCCACACCAATCGAAAACGCCTCCTGACCCCGATTCCAGCAGGAGACGAATACCTGCCCCTGATAATCCGAATCGATCAGCCCCACCAGATTACCGAGCACGATGCCATGCTTGTGCCCCAAACCCGAACGCGGCAACAACACCGCCGCCAGCCGCCCGTCATCAATATGGATCGCCAAACCTGTCGGGATTAAATGCGTTGCACCGGGCTGGATCGTCAACGGCTGATCCAGGCAGGCGCGGAGATCCAGACCCGCCGAGCCGGGGGTCGCATATTCCGGCAAGGGGATTACCTTGCCCAAGCGGTCGTCAAGAATTTTTAACTGGATGTTGTGCATGGTAACGATCTGCGATGAGCGTCAAAAGTTGAGTAGCAAGTTTCGATTTCGGTGCGGTTGGCAGGCGCGTTTCGCCACCCGGCCAGCAAACGTACAGAGCGTTATCGTCCACCTCAAAGCCCACACCGGCCCCCACCTGATTGGCGGCCACCATATCGAGTGACTTGCCGAGCAGTTTGCCTTGAGCAGAGGTTTCGAGACTTTGGGTTTCGGCGGCAAAGCCGACGGTAAAGGGACGGGACGCCGTCAATGCGGCGACTGCGGCCAAAATATCCGGGGTTTTGACCAGATTCAGCGTCAGGGAACTGGCATCTTTTTTAATTTTATGCGGCGCGGTCTCCGGAGCATAGTCGGCCACCGCAGCGGCACCGATGTAGATATCGGCGTGGCCGGCCCGCGCCAACACGGCCTCGTACATGTCGGCGGCACTCTGGACCTGCGCCACCTCGACACCAGATGGAGGCACCAGAGCCGTCGGACCACTGACGAGAACCACCGTCGCCCCCTGCATAACCGCAGACTGCGCCAGAGCGTAGCCCATCTTGCCGGAGCTGCGATTACTGAGATAACGGACCGGGTCAATCGCCTCACGGGTCGGTCCGGCACTGATCAGAATCCGCAGCCCCGCCAGCGATCCTGCGCCTGACCGACTGGCCAGCGCCGCCACAATGGCAGCCGGCTCCAGCAGGCGGCCGGGCCCCGTCTCCCCGCAGGCCTGCACGCCCTCGGCAGGGCCCAGCAGGCAAACGCCCCTCGCCTTGAGAACCGCAACATTGTCCTGGGTAGCCAGATTCAGCCACATGGCCTGATTCATTGCCGGTGCCAGCACCAGCGGTGCCGTCGCTGCCAGACAGACGGTCGTCAGCAAATCATCCGCCAGCCCGGCACGCAATCTGGCCATGACATCCGCTGAAGCCGGCGCGATTAAAACCACCTCTGCCCACCGCGCCAGATGAATGTGTCCCATCGCGGATTCCTCGGCGGCATCAAGCAAATCGAGATGTACCGGATGCCCCGACAGCGACTGAAACGTCAGCGGCGTAACAAACTCCGTCGCCGCCCGGGTCATGATGACCCGCACCTCAGCCCCTGCCCCCCGCAGCTGGCGTACCAGTTCGGCGGCCTTGTAGGCGGCAATACCCCCCGTAACACCAAGCAGAATCTTCTTGCCGGTTAATGCATTCAATCGGTTAGCCCAGAAACGATGAGAAAGGCCGGGATTATGGCAAGTTTGCGCCGGAGCTTCTATGCTTGCCCACCTCAGAAATGAAAATGCCGATACGGGGAACCGACCATGCCAATTACTGACTGGCCTGATGATGAGCGACCACGAGAAAAACTGATGGCTCGTGGCGCGCACTCTCTCTCGGATGCCGAATTGCTGGCGATTTTTCTCCGCACCGGCCTCCCCGGCAAAACGGCGGTGGATCTGGCCCGCGATCTTTTACAGGATTTCGGTTCCCTGCGCGCCCTGCTGGAAAGTGATTTCGACCGATTCCGGCAAAGTCGTGGACTCGGGATGGCCAAATATGTCCAGCTCCAGGCCGTGATGGAAATGGCCCGGCGTCATCTCAAGGAAACGCTACAGCGTAGCAATGCCCTGACCAGCCCGGAGTTGACCCGTCAATACCTCGCCGCGCAGATGCGCGCCTATCCCCACGAGGTATTCGCCTGCCTGCTACTGGACAACCAGCATCGGGTGATCGAGTTTCGTGAACTGTTCCGTGGCACCATCGACGGTGCCAGCGTGTATCCACGCGAAGTGGTCAAAACCGCTCTGGCCTACAACGCCGCCGCAGTCATCCTTGCCCACAATCACCCCTCCGGCATCGCCGAACCCAGCGAGGCTGATCGACTTATTACCCAACGGCTCAAACAGGCGCTGAATCTGGTTGATATCCGCGTGCTGGATCACTTCATCGTCGGTGATGGTGATCATGCCTATTCCTTTGCTGAAAACGGATTACTGTGATGATCCTGGCTTGCACCGCCGAACTATCGTGATACCCTCCCGGCAGCACCCTCTGGCTTGATTAAACACAAAGAGGATCTCATGGCCACTCTCCATCGAAATTCCGCAGCAATCCTTTGGTTTGATGAAATCGGCATCGAGGATGTGCCGCTGGTCGGCGGCAAGAATGCCTCGCTGGGGGAGATGTTCCGGGAACTGACCCCGCAGGGCGTCCGGGTGCCCAACGGCTTTGCCATCACGGCGACCGCTTATCACGATTTTGTCGAAACCTCGGGCGTGGCGAAACAGCTCGACTCCATCCTCGCGGGTCTTGATACTGGTGACATCCAGGATCTGCAACAGCGGGGGCTGTCTGCTCGCCACGCCATCCTCGCCACCGAATTGCCCCCGAGCCTGCAACGGGCCATTCTCGAAGCCTACGACCAGCTCTCAGCCGGCCATGATGGACCGGTCGATGTCGCCGTCCGCTCCAGCGCCACGGCGGAAGATTTACCTGACGCCAGCTTTGCCGGCCAACAGGAAACCTATCTCAATGTACAGGGATCCAGCGCCCTGCTGGACGCCTGCAAGCGTTGTTTTGCCTCGCTCTACACCGATCGCGCCATCTCCTACC
>SXQV01000158.1 GCA_005792805.1 Methylococcaceae bacterium
ACGCTCACCTGAGCCCAGACCAGTTCAAGAATGCTACGGCGATTCTTGATCAACAGGTGTGATCTGGAATATGGGAGAGGTTGGGCTGAAGGCTTGGCCTCATTTCACACTACTGCCAGTGTGAAATAAAAAAGATGGTGGGTCGTGTGGGATTCGAACCCACGACCACTGCATTAAAAGTGCAATGCTCTACCGACTGAGCTAACTACCCATCCAAGAGGACGATTATAAGGGCCTCCCATTGAACGATCAAGTGTGTGTGACAGTCGCTCTTCCGCGAGTCACGTCGGGCCTGCTTGCTGGTAATCAATAAACATTACCGGCAGCTGACAAGGCGGCCAAGAAAGCGATTCTTGATGCGTTCTGTCACGTCTGTGGCTGGGCGCGCAACTAGGTAACGGGCGCAAAGCGAACCCGATAAGCCCTGTCAAGCTTCTCTACCTCCCCGCCGTCGGTCAGGCAGCGTTCAATGCAGTTCTCGATCCATTGCCGATGATGCCGGCGCAAGACGCTCTCGCTTGGGCGCGGGCTAAGCTCACTGAGTTGGCTGCATAGATGCGTAACGTAGTGACGGCGTAGCACAGAATCCTCGGGGACATGGGCTCCCAAGGCGAGAGTGGGCTCATTCCCGGCGCGGGATACTGCTTTTGAATAAGGCGGCGGTTGTGTGGCATCGCCCATGCCTTCGATGCCGGTCTTTTTTGAAGAAGCTGGACCATGGTCCATAAAATAGATGACGTGAATGGTATTCCCCGCGAAGGCCGTGACAGCCAGCGCAGGTAGAAAAATATCGAGGATTTCAGTCATGATGGGCTGATTGAAAAATGAAGTTCAACATACGAATTCTAGTAGATGAGCGTTGAGTTTGGGAGTGATACAGCTGCCACGCCCGGTTAACAATCAGAGAACATCGTACCCCAAGCCCCTCTCTCTGGGTCGCGCATTGATTTCGCCAGTGCAGCCTGGTGTACACTCAGCCGGGCCGATCACAAACCTGCTTTCAAATGGAAGAATTAGCTGCTCTTTTTTCGAAGATGAACGTCGACACGGTGACTGTGGCAACCGCCGTATCACTGCTTTTAGCTCTGGGATTCGAATGGCTGAAGCCCCGGCGGTCATCGTCGTTTAGAATCCGCCATCTTGGCTGGGTCAACAACGTATTACTTGGCTGGCTCAATCATCTGACGATTCAGCTGCTTGCGCCTTATCTGTCGGTTCTTTTCCTTGCGGGGCTCGCCCTGCATCCCGATGGCTTCTTTCACCTTGGAGATTACCCGTCGATGGGCTCTCTTCCGGTCACGTTCCTCATCATGGAACTCGTCGGTTATGGTTCGCATCGCCTGTTTCACGCTGTGCCATGGTTATGGCGTATCCATGCGGTTCACCATTCCGACCCCACTGTCGATGTCTCAACATCCTTTCGGCATCACCCTGTTGAAATCATGGTGAACAATCTTTTGCTGATCCCCGTCATGTTGATTTTGCAGCCCGATCCAGCGGACGTTCTGGCGTGGAGTCTTGCCAGTGTTACGCTGACAACCATGAGCCATGGCAATTTCAAGCTGGGAAGATGGGATCGTTTTTTGAGCTATTTCGAACCCCTGGCAGTGACCTGCCGGATAACTAATGGCTTGCTGACAACATACGGGCTCACGCCCAGAGAGACAGGAGAATGCACATGACTGGACCGGCAGCCCCCAGATACACCCTTTGGGAACTAATGGTGTACTTCCTCAAGCTCGGTACCTGGGGGTTTGGTGGGCCCGTTGCCCTCGTGGGCTACATGCACCGCGATTTGGTGGAGCGTCTTAACTGGATTACGGAATCCGACTACAAGGAAGGACTGGCGCTCGCCCAGGTTGCTCCCGGTCCTCTTGCGGCCCAGTTGGCGATATATCTGGGTTATCTCCACTATCATCTGCTGGGTGCTACGGTGGTGGGTATCGCCTTCGTTGCCCCCTCGTTTCTGATGGTGCTGGGTCTGGGATGGGCGTATCTGGCCTTCGGCGGGCTGGCCTGGATGCAGGCAGTGTTCTACGGTGTTGGAGCCGCTGTTATCGGCATTATGGCCATCAGTGCCCATAAGCTGGTGACCAAGAATATCGGCAAGGACACGCTGCTTTGGGGGATTTTCGCGACGCTGGCTATGGTCACCATCGTGACTCAGACGGAAATGGCGGGCTTGTTCATTCTGGCGGGTGCCCTGGTCTGGTTGGTACGATGCCGCCCCAGGCTCAAAACCGGCAGAGGAGGTCTTCCCGCCGCGTTTCCGTTCGACTGGGCACAGTTTCTGACCTTGCCTGTGGAGTTTGATCTTCTGCTTCAGATCTCGTGGTTCTTTGCGAAGGCCGGAGCATTTGTCTTTGGTTCGGGCCTTGCGATCATTCCCTTTCTCTACGGCGGCGTCGTTACCGACTTTCACTGGCTGACCGAAAAGCAATTCGTTGATGCGGTTGCCGTCGCCATGATTACGCCGGGGCCGGTTGTCATCATGACCGGTTTTATCGGATACATTGTCGCGGGCGTCCATGGCGCCGTCCTGGCCTCACTGGCTACGTTTGTTCCTTGTTACCTGATTACGGTAATTTCTGCGCCCTATTTCAAGAAGCACAGCAAGCGGCCGGGTCTGATGGCTTTTGTCGACGGAATAACCGCCGCTGCGGTGGGCGCAATTGCGGGCTCAGTCGTTGTTTTGGGGATGCGTTCCATCACGGACATTCCAACCGGCATCCTTGCCGTGGGAACTACGGCACTGCTTCTGAAATACAAGAAATTGCCTGAGCCCTTGATCGTGCTGATTTCGGCTGGCATCGGGCTTGTTGTTTATCCGGTAACCCACCCCTAAGGCGCAAGCATCTTTCTCTCTGGCCTTGGGCCAATCACTCTGGCTCAGCAGGTGACGCCGGAGTGGTTGGTTGCAGAAACTTTTTGCGAACTCGCCGCCAGTGGGGCTCTCAGGATTCCACCCAGTGACGGAGGATACCGGCCAGATCGGCCATGCCCTGGCGCAGATTGGCTTCGATTTCTTCCATGGTGATTTCGCCTGCCTGTTTTCCTGCCGCCCAGTTGGCGACGACGGCACAGCAGGCGTAAGCGATTTCCAGTTCTCGCGCCAGCGCGGCTTCGGGCATTCCGGTCATGCCGACCAGATCGCATCCGTCGCGCTCCATGCGGGTGATTTCGGCGGGTGTTTCCAGGCGTGGCCCTTGGGTGCAGCCGTAAACGCCGCCGTTGACGACGTCAATGCCTGCCAGTTTGGCTGATGCGAGCAATTTTTCGCGTAGCAACGGCGTGTAGGGATGGGTGAAATCGATATGAGTCACGTGCCGGAGGTTATCGGCAAAAAAGGTGTGCTCACGCCCATGGGTGTAATCGATGATCTGATCCGGAACCGCGATCTTGCTGGGTGCCATGGCTGGTGTGATGCCTCCCACAGCGGCAACGGCAAGAATGCTGGAAACCCCGGCTGTCTTCAGCGCCCAGAGATTGGCGCGGTAGTTCACGCGATGCGGAGGGACACGGGCGGGGTCTCCGTGCCGTGCGAGAAAGACGATGTCATGTCCGTGAAGCTTGCCGAACATGAGGTCCGAAGAAGGATCGCCATAGTGCGTGGTCAAACTCTCGCGTTTTTCAATAACAAGATCGCTCAGGCTGGTCAGGCCGGTGCCTCCAATAATGGCGGTCAAGGCGCTCATGATGTTTCCCTCAGTAGACAGTTTTGCAGGCGTAAATACCGGGCCAGTTGCGGAGGTGGCCTTTATAGTCGAGCCCGTAACCGAACAGGTAGCGATTTTCGGTGCTCAGGCCCACAAAGTCGGGTTGACAGGGTTTTTCCCTCCCAATCTGCTTGTCGACAAGGACAGCTACCCAAACTTGTGCAGCGCCGGCTTCGCGGCAATAGCGGCTGATCTCCGCCAGCGTGATGCCTTCATCCAGAATGTCATCCACCACCAGCACGGTCCGGCCCTTGAGTGGCAGTGCCGGGGTCAGCGTCCAGCGCATTTCCGTTCCTCGCGTTTCCCCTTGATAACGGCCAGCCTTGATCGAGTCGAGTTCCAGAGGGAACCGAAGTTGCAGCAATAATTCGGCGGTAAAGAAAATGCCGCCATTCAGGACGGAGAGGACGACGGGGTGCTGGTCTGCCAGTTGGGTAGTGATGGTTTTGGCCATGACCGCGATGGATTTTCTGACCTCATCCTGGGTGTAAAGGCACTCGGCCTCGGCGGCGACGCGATTGATTTCTTCGGTGATGGTCATGTTGCCGCCTCGTTCAAGTGGGCAATGCGGGCGGAGGTTTCTTGCCATTCGGGGCTGGCCAGCAGGGTTTCCCGATTGATCGGGAAGCGCCCGCGCATAGGTTCCAGACGAGCCTGTCGCTGGGGGTCTGATTTGTAGTCGGCGAAGGCTTCCAGGACTTCTGCCGCCGCCCCAGGCGCGTTGCAGACGAGCACCATGTCACACCCGGCGTCCAGGGCCAGTCGCGCCCGATCGACATATCCGCCGGCATAAGCCGCACCGGCCATGGACAGGTCGTCGCTGAAAACGGCACCGGTAAAGCCCAGCTGGTCGCGCAGAACCTGCTGTATCCAGTAGGGTGAGAAGCCGGCGGGACCGGGATCGATCTGCTGGTAGATGACATGCGCGGGCATGATGCCTTCGAGTCCCTGCGCGAGTAGCGCCTGAAAAGGTTTGAGATCGCGCTGTTCGAGGGCGCTCAGGGGACGTTGGTCCACCGGCAGCGCCAGATGGGAATCCTCGGCCACACCACCGTGTCCCGGGAAATGCTTGCCTACGGCCGCCATGCCGGCACGGCGCATACCCCGCGTAAAGGCCGAGGCCAGCCGGGCGACGGTGTCCGGTTCCGAACCAAAAGCGCGGTCGCCGATGACCCGGCTGATACCACACTCGACATCCAGTACCGGGGCGAAGCTGAAATCGACGTCGATGGCCCGCAGTTCCGCCGCCATCAGCCAGCCTGCTTTTTCGACAAGGCCGGTATCGCCGGCGGCTTCATAACGCGAGGCGGGGGGCAGCCGGGTGAACCCGTCGCGGAAGCGTTGAACCCGGCCGCCTTCGTGATCGACCGCAATCAGGAGCGCGGGTCGGGTGGCCCGAATGTTGGCCACCAGATCGATAATCTGTTCCGGCGATTCATAATTGCGGCGGAACAGAATAACCCCACCCGTGGCCGGGTGACGCAGGCGATCCTGTTCATCGGTGGAGACGGCGATGCCCTCGACATCGAGCATGACCGGTCCGGGTGGAGGGTTCAGCGGCATGGTGATAAATCGGATTCGGCGATGAGAGGATGGAGAGGAGGCTTAAGTTAAAGGCAGGCGAGGGGCGCGCAGTCCTTTATCCGGATTATTGTTCCTGCGTCAGGCGGCTCCTTTGGCGGGCATTAAACGCCTCCAGCTGCTCGGGAGTGGCTTCGGTCTGGAATCGGGATTTCCATTCTGGGTAGGGCATGCCATAAATCTTTTCCTGGGCTTCGCTGTAACTGATGGAGAGGCCATGGTCGTTTGCCGCAGCGCTGTACCACTTGGCAAGGCAGTTACGGCAAAAATCAGCCTGGATCATCAGGTCGATGTTCTGTACTTCGGGGTGCGACTGCAAATGCTGGAGCAACCGGCGGAAGGCGGCGGCTTCAAGTTCGGTTTGGGTCTGTGAGTCCATAGGGCTGGTGCAAAGAGGGCTATGTAAGGCAGAACCGGTTGAGGCCGGTAAGAAATCAGTTTTTTGAACTGGATAACGCTTGACCCAGCTAGGCTATAATGCGCGGGATTATACAGAAGTCACCCATAACACCCCGCGCAATTTAAGCCTGCTGTTATCCAGAACCCCGTTGAGGATCTGGCTGGGCAGTGGCTCAACTATCCCCCGATACTACTCGTGATGTCCCATGAAATTACTGGTTGATTTCTTCCCGATTGTGCTGTTTTTCGTGGCCTACAAAATGGGCGACATCTACATGGCTACTCTGGCCGCCATTGCTGGCGCGGTCATTCAGGTGGCTTACACCTGGATCAGAACCCGCAAGGTCGAAACCATGCATTTGATCTCGCTGGTGCTGATTGTGGTTTTTGGTGGCGCGACCTGGTTCCTGCGTGACCCGACCTTCATAAAATGGAAGCCGACCGTACTCAACTGGCTGTTTGCCGCCGTGTTTCTGGGGAGTCAATTCGTTGGCCGCCAACCTGTCATTCAACGCATGTTGAGTGCCCAAATCGAATTGCCAGTTGAGGTTTGGCGGCGCTTGAATCTGGCCTGGATCACTTTTTTTGTATTGATCGGGTCGGTCAACCTCTATGTGGCTTTCAACTTCGAGGAAAGCGTGTGGGTGAATTTCAAGCTGTTCGGCATGCTGGGCCTGACGGTGTTATTTGTGCTGCTTCAGTCGGCGTATCTCTCCAGACACATGCCTGAACCGGCGCCGGGGGAGGAATAAACGTGCTCTATGCCCTGATTTGCGATGATGTTCCCGGCAGTCTACCCCTGCGCAAGCAAGCCCGACCGGCACATCTGGAGCGCTTGCAGGCTTTGCAGGCAGATGGCCGGCTGGTGCTGGCCGGGCCTTTCCCCTCGGTGGAAAGCGAAGATCCCGGTGACGCGGGCTTTTCAGGTAGCCTCATCGTCGCTGAATTTGAAAGTTACGACGCTGCCCGGCAGTGGGCGAGCGAGGATCCTTACACATTGGCCGGCGTGTACGCGCAGGTCACCATCAAACCGTTCAAACAGGTATTCCCCCAATGAGTGATCGTGTCGAAAAAATCCGGTCCGTTCTGCAGGCGGCGCTGACTCCAGTCCGATTGGACATTGGCGACGATAGCGCGGCCCATGCCGGTCACGCGGGCGCCGTGCAGAGCGGCGGTGGACATTTCTCCGCCTTCATCGTCGCCGAAGCGTTTGCCGGTAAAACACTGGTTCAGCGGCACCAGATGGTCTATCGCGCCCTGGGCGAAATGATGCATACCGATATACATGCCTTGATAATCAAGGCGCTGACCCCCACCGAATCAACTTCAACCCAACCCTAAAGGAAAATAACGCATGAATAAATACACCCTGGCATCCGCCATTACGCTCGCCTTAATGACGGCCGCTTGCGATAAGGGCAACAATACGGCCCCGGCGGCACCCGGAGCATCTGCGCCGGCAGTGGTTGCTGTCGGCGAGGTGGTAGCCACCGTCAATGGCAAGCCGATCAGCAAGGCGGCGTTTGAGATTCTGTCCGATGAGGTCAACGAGCGTCGTGGTGAGAACAAGGTACCCGACGACAAGATCATCGAGGAGTTGATCAAACGCGAGTTGCTGAGCCAGGAAGTTGCAGCCTCCGGTCTGCTGAAAGACGCGAAATTCGCGGCGAAAATCGAGAACGCCCAGCGCATGATGCTGTCGCAGGCGGCTGCTGAGCAGTTCATCGAGAGCGTCAAGGTGACCGATGAAGACCTGAAGAAAGAATATGACGAGCGCGTCGGCCCGATGAAAAATGCCGAATACAGAGCAAAGCACATTCTGGTCGAGACGGAACAGGCCGCCAAGGATGTGATTGCCAAATTGGCCAAGGGCGAGAAGTTTGATGCACTGGCCAAGAAGCTTTCCAAGGATCCAGGCTCCAAGGATAAGGGCGGCGAACTGGGTTGGTTCAGCCCACAGCAGATGGTGGCGCCTTTCTCCGAAGCCGTTATGGCAATGAAAAACGGCGAAACGACCCAGGTGCCGGTTCAGAGCCAGTTTGGCTGGCATGTCATTGAGCGCGAAGAATCGCGTGAGCAGGCACCGCCGCCCTTCGACTCGGTCAAGGATCAGCTGAAAAACATGGTGCAGACCAAGAAGTTGCAGGAACACATTGCGGATCTGCAAACCAAGGCCAAGGTTGAGAACAAACTACCGGCCAAACCCGCCGAGGCACCGAAGCCAGTTGCCCCGGCACCGGCTTCAGCCGCTGAACCTGCCGCGCCAGCCCCGGCCCCGGCCCCGGCCTCCGCACCTGCTCCAGCGGCCCCCCACTGATCGCGGGCTGCATGAGTCGAAAAAGCCGGGGTTAACCCCGGCTTTTTCATTCCAATATAGGCCACGGCGGGTAATGGACGGCAAGTCCCGGTGGGGTTGTGCGTGATATTATCTGCCCCTTTTTGGTCGGCATGGGATGAAGCGATATTGCACCAGCATCTACCTGATTGGGCCCATGGGAGCAGGCAAAAGCACTATTGGCCGTTTGCTGGCAAAGACTCTGGGTATCAGCTTTGCCGATAGCGATAAGGAGATCGAGCGTAAAACCGGCGTCAGCATCCCGATGATCTTCGAGTACGAAGGTGAGTCTGGTTTTCGCAAGCGGGAAGCAGAAATGATCGAAGAGCTGACGGGGCTGGATGACATCGTCCTGGCGACCGGAGGCGGGTCCGTATTGCTCCCGGAAAATCGTTCGCGGTTACGGGACAGAGGCTTCGTGGTCTATCTGCACTGCCCGGTCGACAAACAGCTGGAACGCACTCACAAGGATTCCAATCGGCCCTTGCTCAAGACCGACAATCCCCGCCAGAGGCTGACAGACCTTTTTGCGATTCGTGAGCCCATCTATCGAGGCTTGGCTGATTGTGTGGTGGATGCCGGACAGGCCTCCAGCCGCAGTGTCGTTCGGCAAATCCTCAAAGCCCATGAACGAGCAAACTCAAGACAGCACTGAGATGAGAACCTTAACCGTCGAACTGGGTGATCGAAGCTATCCGATCTATATCGGACAGGGCCTGCTGGACCAGGCCGAGTTGCTCCTCCGGCATGTGAACTCGCGTCAGGTCATGATCGTGACCAATGAGACGGTGGCCCCGCTTTACCTGGATAAGCTGAAGCAGGCCTTCGCAGACCGGCAGCTGGCGACGGTGATTCTGCCGGACGGCGAGTCCTACAAAACCATCGATTCCGCCATGATGGTTTTCGATGAATTGCTGCGTCTCAAATTCAGCCGGAGCGCACATTTGATCGCGCTGGGTGGCGGGGTGATTGGCGATCTCACAGGATTTGCCGCCGCCTGCTACCAGCGGGGCGTGCCGTTCATACAAATCCCCACGACCCTGCTCTCGCAGGTTGATTCCTCGGTGGGTGGCAAGACGGCGGTTAATCATCCCCGTGGCAAGAACATGATCGGGGCCTTCTTTCAGCCCAAGTGCGTGATTGCGGATATGAGCACGCTCGACACCTTGCCTGATCGCGAATTGGCGGCGGGGCTTGCCGAGGTGATCAAATATGGACTCATTCGCGATCCAGCATTCTTTGTGTGGCTGGAAGCCCATATTGATGGGCTGCTGGCGAGGGATTCCGAAGCGCTGGCCTATGCCGTGGAACAGTCCTGCCGCAACAAGGCGGAGGTGGTATCCGCCGACGAGCGCGAGTCTGGTGAAAGGGCAATGCTCAATCTCGGACATACTTTCGGCCATGCTGTCGAGACGGGTCTGGGTTACGGTGAGGTGCTGCATGGTGAGGCCATTGCCATTGGCACTTGTCAGGCGGCGGATCTCTCGCGTCGTCTTGGCTGGCTGAGTGAGGATGATGTGGCCCGCATCGTGGCCTTGTTGCAGCGTGCACGGTTGCCGGTCACGCCGCCGCCGGTGCTGGATGCCGAGGCCTTTTTGGAACACATGGCGGTCGACAAGAAAAACGTCGAAGGACAGCTTCGCTTGATTCTGCTGGAAAAAATTGGCCGTGCCACTTTGCCGATGCCGGTCGACATCGGCCTGTTACGGCAAACCCTCCAAACTTACGGACGACAGTAACACGCTCCAGTTCCATCTGGAGATGGAGTGTTCCGTATTGCCGTGTCTGACTTTGAGATCGCCCAAGGAATTCTGATGACTGCACCCCTCAAAAACGATTGTTTTCTTCGAGCACTGCTCCGCCAGCCGGTGGATCGCACCCCGGTCTGGATGATGCGCCAGGCTGGCC
>SXQV01000020.1 GCA_005792805.1 Methylococcaceae bacterium
AGGCACCGGATTGAAGGCCACCAGAATCTGCCCCGTGCTGGCGGTAACACTAGTCAAGACCGGCGCATTCGGAACTGTCAGCGGCGGGGGTAGCAGTGCATAGAACGACTGATTGGTCGCATTGTTCGCACCAGACCACCAAGTGCGACCCATCAGTGCGGCCATGATGGGGAAAACATTGCCTGAATTGGGGCTGCAAGTCGTCGTGCCGCTGAAACAAACGAAACCAACATTAGGGCTGGCGGCGGCAATGGTGCTGTTTATGTCGACAGACACATTGTCAAACTGCTGGTAACCGTTATTCACGTAGGAACCCGAAACCTTGCTCACATTGTCAGAGGTGTAGTAACCGGTATTGGTGGCTGAATAGCCATCGCTGGTCGGCCAGCCATTGATTTGGTTGACTGCCTGAAAAAAGAAATTGCTGGCAGTCAGGCCCCCCGAGGTTTGTGGAGAGTTCAGGGCACTGATTTGGCCTGAGGTTATCGTCAGTGTGCGCAGGGCCTGAGGGCTATCGTATGTCTCGATGGCGCTGGTATTGCCGGCTGGATTGATGCCCTGGTTATTGAAGATGGTCTGCGAATTGGCTACCAGTGTGGAGGCGTCATAGTCGTAGGACCAGCTATGTGGCCCTCCTTCCGCCCAATAGGTGTTGGCGAGGTACTCAGCGCTCAGTGCAGTGGTGGATGAACTAAAGGTCAGTCCCCCGGGGAAAGCATTGATGGCTGTCCCATTCCACAAACCGATCTCATCGC
Organism: Methylococcaceae bacterium; assembly: GCA_005792805.1. Taxonomy (GTDB): domain Bacteria; phylum Pseudomonadota; class Gammaproteobacteria; order Methylococcales; family Methylococcaceae; genus UBA6136. The sequence goes on from SXQV01000020.1 coordinate 756, forward strand.
TATACAGATTGCCTGGAAAGGCGAACTGGATGTTGCTTTGCCATTGGCAGACGTTGACGTTGGGGATGGGTTGGCTATAAGCGCATCCCGTTGAGCCATTGCCAGGACTTCCACTGTAGGTTACGGCATTGCCCCATTCCCCATAGTAGTTGTAAACCTCGTTTTGCAGGACGGACTGGTAGTAAATATAGGTGCCCCAATACGACAGGAAACTCTGCAACGCCTGAGCCTGGGTTTGGGTGTACCAGGCATATTCGGATTGGTAGTAGATGTTCAGTTCAGCCCATGCCGACCCGCCCGCATCCCCGCCCGTACCAAACAGGGTGTTATTGATTGCGCTGCCACAGGCGTTGACTTCCGTTTGCCAGGTATAGATGTCGCCACCACCACAACTAGGACCACCAGTTGAAACGCATAGGTTAGGGTTCGAGCTATTGATGGTGCCGTCCGCCCCATTGGCCATCGCATTGTAAAGGCTCCACCCCGTGTTTAAGCCATTCGCGCAGTTATTGGCGTTGGTCAGTTCGGTTTGCAGCGTGTCGTATTCGGCCAGGGTTGTGAGTTCGGCGAGTTCGTCTCCTATGTACCGAAGTTGCGTACTGATGCAGTCCAATTCTTCAGCAACGTTATCGAGAGCCTCTGTGGTGGGTGATGTATCACTCAGCCCGACACTTGAGAGCAGCATGCCTGTTACACCATCGGTTGCCGCAAGGGGTAGGCCAACAACCTCCAGAAGGGAGGCGGTAGCAATCGCACCATAGTCGACTGTGGTGTTCTCGCTGCTGGGGACGGCGGTGGTGCAGAGGGTCGATGAGTTGGACTGCGTTGTCGCGGGGGCCTCCAGGCGCTGCGGAGCTTGCTCTGGGTTCAGGGCATCATTCAATATCAATGCGGATGCGGACTGACCGCGGCGTTTGATGGGTGTCTTTGTGGGTTGCAGTCCATCCATGTATTCGTCTGACTTGGCCAGCCGGGCGAGTTCGCGGACGAATTGGTCATAGCTGCCAGCGTGTTCGATGGCTTTATTAAGACGTTGACCATCGACATAAGGGTTGTTGACCCGAAGGGTATCCACTGCGGCTTGTTTGATGATGCGGAGAGTTTGGCGGACAGCTGATGTGGCTTCTGAATAGGGCATACGCGGCCCCATCATTTGACGAGCCGTGGTGGAGATGAGGTCCAGGTAAACAATGGGCGCCTTTCCACCGACCTCGTAGGCGAGGGCTTTGAGCTGGCCATGAAACGATTGATTGTTGACCCTGCCTCCCAGGGTTTGGATGCGCAGCGGCAGGTGGCGCAGCTTTTTATTGGGAAGCCGGAAGCCAACAATGCCCCGATGATTGGTTTTGCCTCGGGCAACCAAGGTACCCCTGGCATCCCGAATGATGATTTTTGCAGCGGTCAAATATGACAATGGGCCGGTGCTGGCCCATACATAGAAACGCGTTTTTTTTGGGGTTTCTGGCTGGTTTGCGAAGGCTGAAGCGCCAGTGGAAAACCCGGCAAGCAGCAGTAAGATGATCGGGATAGCGCTGAGTGAGACTCTATTGTTCATTTTGGTTACTCGGCTGGTCGGGTTGTCGGATCAAGGCGGTGCGCTTGCCTCGCGTCAAGGGACGGAGGGCGAATGCGGGGCAATCGCCAATGCGTTATGCCCCGGAGAATCTGGTTTCGTGACTCCTCAGACCCCGTTCGGGAAGGCGTAACTGTAATGCTTGCGCAGCGGTTTGACGACTTCCCATTGACTATCGAGGCCGGCATGGAAGGACACCAGGTCACCGGCGACGATGCGGACCGGTTCACTGCCGGCCGGGGTGACGAGGATTTCGCCTTCCAGGACGTAGGCGGATTCGGTTTCGTCAAAGTCGATCGGGAACCTGGAGACTTCCTTTTCCCAGATCTCCCAGTTGGCCACGCCGAGTTCTTTCAGGCGGTCTTCGCTGGGATTGTGTTCGATGGTGATTTTGCTCATGAAGTGACGTTTCCTCGGTCTGTGGTGGTTAGTGAGAGGGATTTTCCCAACGGTGTGCTTGTGCGAGCGCTGGCCGTCAGAAGAGATACGGATGGGCGGCGGTAAACCCGTGCACCTTGGCCCGGGGTTTGAATTCCGGGGGTTGCCACGGATCGCTGGTTTGCCCGGCCAGGTATTTCGCGAGCCACAGGGCTTGCTGGCGGATGGGCATGACGTAGGCGTAGATCCGGCCATCGGCGCACTCGGCGGCATCGCCAAGGGCGAGAATGGCGGGGTCCGAGGTGCGGAGAAATTCGTCGACGACGATACCGCGCTTGACCTCCAGCCCGGCCGCCTGCGCGAGTTCGGTGCGGGGTTTGAAGCCGGTGGCGACGATGAGGCCGTCGAAGCCGGTTTCGAGACCGCTGGCCGAGCGGATCGCCAGTTTTTCTCCATGCTGTTCAAAGCTTTCTGCCCCCGCATCCAGCCGGACATCAATCCCCATTGCCGCGAGCACCTTGAGCAGGGTGGCCGAATCTTCCTCTACCAGTTGCCGTTCCATCAGTCGGGGCAGGGCATGGAAGAGCGTTACCCGGTCGCCCGCCTTGGCGAGGTCCGAGGCGACCTCGCAGCCGATGAGACCGCCACCGACGATGGCCCAGCGGGGTGTACAGCCGGTTTCGATGAGCCTGGCGCGCTGTCGGCGCAGGCCGATCAGGTCATCCAGGCTGTTGATTACCCGGTAGAGTCCCCCGGCGGACCGGAAAGGTGGGGGAATAAAGGCGGCGGAGCCGGGGGCGAGTACCAGTTTGTCGTAAGTGATGACCCGCTCCCTGCGGCCTTGCCGGCCAGTCACGGTTTTCGCCGTGCGGTCGATGGAGAGTACTTCCGTGCCGGACTGAATGCCGATGCCGCTGGCCTCCAGCTCTTCGAACGATTTCAGGAGGATCTTGGTTTCGACATCTTCCCGGGAGAAACCATGTGAGAGCATGGGGCGCGAATAGTAGCCGTGGGTTTCCTGTGTAAGAACCGTCAAGCGGTCGTCCGGTGACTGTTTCCGTAATGCTTCCGCGAGGGTGATGCCGGCCATGCCGGAGCCGATGATGACGATGTGCATGAGGTAGGTCTCAGACTCTGGTTGCTACCGATTTAACCCAGCGGACGAATGCCGATGCTGGCGCGGATTTCCTTCATGAAGGGCGCACTGTATTCACGGGCCTTGGCCGCCCCTTCCTGCAAGATTTCTTCGATTTTCTCGGGAGCTTCCATGAGTGCGTCATAGCGTTCGCGGGCGGTTTTGAGATGCTCATTGAGGTATTCGTAGAGTACCCCTTTCATTTCACCCCAGCCGATGCCCTGGGCATAGCGCGTCCGGATGGCAGCGGTCTCCTCGGCTGTGGCGAACGCCTTGTAAAGGCTGAACAGGGTGCAGGTGTCCGGCTCTTTCGGTTCGCCGGGCTCCAGCGAGTTGGTCTTGATCTTGTTGATGAGCTTGCGGAACGGTTTCTCCGCCATGAATAGCGGGATGGTGTTGTCGTAGCTCTTGCTCATCTTGCGGCCGTCGAGGCCGAGGAGGGTAGCGGTGTCTTCGCTGATTACCGCTTCTGGAATGGCGAAGTGTTCGCCATAAATGTGATTGAAGCGGCCGGCAATATCGCGGGCCATTTCGATATGCTGTACCTGATCGCGTCCAACCGGCACCCTGTGGGCGTTGAACAGGAGGATGTCGGCGGCCATCAGCACCGTATAATTGAACAGGCCCATGGTGACGCCCTTGTCAGCGTCAGCTTCGCCGCTGTCCTGATTGGTCTGAATGGCCGCTTTGTAGGCGTGGGCGCGATTCATCAGACCCTTGGCGGTGACGCAGTTCAGTATCCAGGCCAATTCGGCAATTTCGGGAACATCCGATTGCCGGTAAAACACGGCGTTGGCGGTATCCAGCCCCAAGGCCAGCCAGGTCGCGGCGATCTCCAGGGTGGATTGGCGTACCCGCTCCGGGTCCTGGCATTTGATGAGGGCGTGATAATCCGCCAGAAAGTAGAAAGGCAGCACATCATGCCGATGGCTAGCCTCGATCGCGGGCCGGATGGCACCCGCATAATTGCCGAGGTGGGGTGTGCCGGTGGTGGTGATGCCGGTCAGTACATGCAGTTTGCTGCTCATGGGTGCGCTGCGCTCAGGGCGTGAGTCCAAGTTGAAGAGGGGCCGGCAGGGGCGGGTGAGTGACGGTAACGTGCCCGCCGCCTGGCCAAAAGTCGGGCGAACAATAGCACAAGCCCCGCTTTCCCGGCCAAATCTGGAAATGGCCGGAAATGCGGG
>SXQV01000021.1 GCA_005792805.1 Methylococcaceae bacterium
CAGCGATCACGCGAGGCTTGCCCATGCGTTTGGCCAACATGGCTTGGCCGATGGTGTTGTTGATTTTGTGGGCGCCGGTGTGGTTGAGGTCTTCGCGCTTCAGGAAAATCTGTGCGCCACCGAAATGCCGGCTCAGACGCTCCGCATGGTAGACCGGTGACGGGCGGCCCACGTAATGCTGCAAATCCTGATCAAGCTCCGCGAGAAACTCCTCATCCTGCATAAAGCGCTGATATGCCCGGCGGAGCTCCTCAATCGGCTCCATCAAGGTTTCGGCCACGAATACACCGCCGTAGGGTCCGAAATGGCCGCGCTCATCCGGCAGGTTGTAGGGATCAGTTGTGGTTTGAACAGTAGTCAAAGTGGTACACCTCGTTGAGAAATGCTGCCATTTTGGCGGCATCCTTGATTCCTTTTTCAGCCTCGACACCGCTGGAAACATCCAGTGCGTAGGGACGCACCGAGCTTAGCGCTTCGGCGACATTATCCGGGGCCAGTCCGCCTGCCAGTATCAGACGATTCGCGATCCCGGCGGGCAACAAATCCCAGTCAAACCGGTGACCGGTTCCGCCCATGGCGTCAGGGTGCCAGGCGTCCACCAGAAAACCGGAGGCGCCTGAGTAGTTGCTCATCACCGAGGCCAGATCCAGTCCCGGGCGGACCCGCAGTGCCTTGATCCAAGGTTTGCCGAACCGCTCGCAATAAGCCGGTTCTTCATCCCCATGAAATTGCAGGAGATCAATCCTGACACGGCCAATCGTATCTAGAACCCGGATGGATTCTGCATTGACAAACAAACCCACAACCGTGACGAAAGGCGGCAACGCCTCAACAATGGCCCGGGCTTGGTCAGGTGTCACATGCCTGGGGCTAGGCTCATGAAATACCAGACCAACCGCATCGGCGCCCAGCATCACGGCCAATCTGGCTTCGTCCGGTCGGGTGAAACCGCAGATTTTAACGCGAGTTCGGTGCGAGGGATACGGGATTTTCACTCGCTTACTGGGGGGCTAAAGCGCCGTGCATCATGGGGCAGGTGGTCAAATATGGGGTAGCGAGGCAGACCAAAATGTTCCGGGTAATGAATGCCGGCGAAGTATAACCCGTCGGGAGGAGCCGTCACACCGGCCTGTGACCGGTCCCGTGCGGCCAGGATTCCGGCTACCCATTCCGGTCTCTGCTTGCCGGTACCCACATCTATCAGCGTGCCGGCGATATTTCTGACCATGTGATGCAGAAAGGCATTGGCGCACACGTCGATCACCACCCGATCAGCCTCGCGGCTCACGTGAATGAAGTGCATGAATCGTTGCGGACTCCTGGATTGGCAGCCCTGGGCGCGGAACGAGGAAAAATCATGCTCGCCAATCAGGCACTGGGCGGCCTGGTTCATTGGTTCGACGTTCAGCGGAGCAAATACCCAGGTCAGCTGCTGACGGTGTAAGGCCGAAGTCATGGCCCGGTTGAGTATGACATACCGGTAATGGCGGGCGATGGCGCTGGTTCGGGCATGGAAGGCTTCATCCGTTTCAAGCGCCCACGTGACGCGAAGGTCTGCGGGCAGCAGCGAGTTGCTGCCCATTACCCAGGAATAGGGTGTCCGGATGGCGTCCGTATCGAAATGCACAACCTGGGCGGTCGCATGGACGCCCGCGTCGGTCCGGCCGGCACAAGTCACTCGCACCGGCGTGTTAGCCACTCGGCTGAGGGCAGCCTCCAGTTCAGCCTGGAGGGTTCGCTGTCCGGTTTGCCACTGCCATCCAGCAAAGCCGGCCCCGTCATATTCAATGCCTAAGGCAATCCGCATGGTGATTTAAGGGGGTCAAAGTTTGACGTAGATCATGAAATTATCGTGAGGCACGGGGTCGGCATGATGCAATGTCATTGCACCCGCATTGCCAGGAATTCACTGGCTGGACAGACCCTGGCACGGTTCTGCCGCGAATTGTAATGCGTTATTCATGCTCCTTTTCAAGCGCTACGGGTAGCTTATGCATAGGGGTTGCCGATACACTCACCGCCAAAGCATACAACGCATTCCACAGAGTGAAGCATCATGGTTGATAACGTGAAACTCATCCTTGACGGCCAACCCATTGAATTGCCAGTGGTTGTTGGTACGGAAAACGAGAAGGGCATTGACGTAACCCGTTTGCAGGCGAGTTCCGGTTACCTGACACTCGATCCGGGCTATGCCAATACGGGAGCATGCAAATCGGCCATCACCTTCATTGATGGTGACAAGGGTATTCTGCGCTATCGCGGGTATGACATCGCCGAATTGTGCGAAAAGTCCACATTCATGGAGGTGAGCTACCTGCTGATTCATGGCGAACTCCCCACGCCGGAACAGTTCGCCCTGTTCAAGGATAAGGTTCTCCTGCATTCCCTTATCCACGAGGACATGAAGAGCTTCTTCAACTCCTACCCCGGGCACGCGCACCCCATGGCGATCCTTTCGTCCATGGTGTGCTCGATGTCCGTATATCACCCGGAGCTACTAAAACCGAACCCAAACTCCAAGGAAACGAGCCAGACCATTACCCGCCTGCTCTCCAAGGTTCGGGTGCTGGCCGCGTTTGCCTACAAGCGCTCCGTCGGCGAGGCTTTTGTTTATACCCGGCCTGAGCTGGATTACGTCTCCAACTTCCTTCACATGATGTTTACCACTCCCATGCGGCTCTATGAGCCGAATGAGACGATACGCAAGGCACTGGATGTCCTGTTCATCCTGCATGCGGACCACGAGCAGAACTGCTCTACCTCTACCGTGCGCATGGTAGGGTCCTCCAAGGCCAATTTATTTGCATCAATCTCTGCCGGCGTTTGTGCCTTATGGGGGCCGCTGCATGGGGGGGCTAACCAGTCCGTGATCGAAATGCTTGAAGACATTGAGAAGGACGGCTGCAACTACAAGAAATATATAGAGAAAGCCAAGGATAAGAGTGACCCGTTCAAGCTCATGGGCTTTGGTCATCGGGTTTACAAAAGCTACGATCCCCGCGCCGTGATCCTCAAAAAATATTGTGATCAGATTCTGGAGCAGCTGGGTGTCAGTGACCCCATCCTGGATATCGCCAAAGGCCTTGAGGAAGTCGCGCTAACCGATCCTTATTTCATCGAGCGCAAGCTCTACCCCAATGTCGACTTCTATTCCGGTATCCTCTACCGTGCCATGGGCTTCCCCACCAACATGTTCACGGTACTGTTCGCGCTGGGCCGTTTACCCGGCTGGATTGCCCACTGGAAGGAGATGATTGAGGACCCCACCACCCGCATTGCCCGGCCTCGTCAAATCTACGTGGGCCCGACCCTGCGGAGCTATATCCCGGCCAATCATCGCGTTGGAAGTACCTGATCGGGGTTTGTCCGGGTCGCGCCGCCGGCGTCACTTGATCTGCTGCTCGGGTAACGCCAGCAGGCCCATAGGTACTACGATGCCGGTGCCGATTGGTCGCCGGGCAATACCCGGCAGCACTCCGTCCCCCACCCCTTTGGCGACTAATCCGCCCTTCATTCAGAACCCGCATGTCGCTTATCTCACTCAATAACATTCATCTCGGCTACGGCCACCCTTTGCTGGACGGCATCAGTTTTTCCCTGGACAAGGGGGAACGGGTGGCGCTGGTCGGACGTAATGGTACCGGCAAGTCCACCCTGTTGAAGCTGATTGATCGGCAAATTCCGGCGGACGACGGCGACATTGCATACGCCGATGGCGTCCGCGTGGCGCGATTGGATCAGGAGGTGCCACTGGAAACCGCAGGCAGTGTCTTTGATGTCGTTGCCGCCGGGCTGGGCGCAATCGGTGACGCGGTTCGCCGCTACCATCATTTGACGCATGACATGAGCGGTGACCCGAGTGCGGCCGTGCTACAGGAACTGGAAGACTGCCAGCACATCATCGAGGCAGCCAGCGCCTGGGATATGGAAAAAACGGTCGAGAACCTTTTGACTCGTCTCAGCCTGCCGGTCGATGCCGACATTGCCTCGTTGTCCGGGGGTCTCAAGCGTCGGGTCTTGCTGGCCAAGGCCTTGGCCGCGCAGCCAGACATCCTGCTGCTGGATGAGCCAACCAACCACCTTGATCTGGAGGCCATTCTCTGGCTGGAAGAATTCCTGTTGAGCTGGCCGGGCACGCTGGTCTTCATTACCCATGACCGCGTGTTTCTGCAACGGTTGGCGACCCGTATTATCGAGCTGGATCGGGGTCACCTGACGGATTTCCCGGGCGACTACCCGACCTATCTCCGCCGCAAGGCGGAATTGCTGGAGGCGGAGGCCAAGAGCAATGCCGAATTCGACAAAAAGCTGGCGCAGGAAGAAGTCTGGATCCGGCAAGG
>SXQV01000159.1 GCA_005792805.1 Methylococcaceae bacterium
CAGCACGCCGGACTCGATCCGTTTAAACTGAAGGCCGCTATCGAGCAAAAACTAAAGGTCATTTTTTCTTACGTCTCGGTAACCTCTAATGTGAGGCAACGACTCTGACCTAGGGTTACATTTCTTTATGAGGCAATGCGCGCTGGCCTTCCCCGCCAACCCACCCCCCAATCAGCACCAAGGCCGTGAGGAGCCGCGAGTTGTAGAAGAGTGAATTGGAAAGGTCAAGATTCTTTTCGGTGAATTTCACCGCACCACTCATCCTGACCTGCTTCTCAAACGGCAACCTCTTGATTTACTCAATCTTCACGCTCAATCTGCAAGCTTTTCAGCCAACTTCCTCAGAAACACGCATGGCCCACTCCCTTGCCGACACTCTTCTTGACCTTATCAACAACGTCTCGGGTCTCTCCGTTTCCACCGAAGAGCATGGACTGCCGATCATTCATTGCCGCAACGCATGGGGGGAGAGCCAGATCCTTATGCAAGGCGCACAACTTCTGGAATGGTCACCCCACGGGCAACCCCCTGTGGTTTGGCTGTCCCCGCACGCAAGGTGGAGGCCGGGCAAATCACCTCGCGGGGGCGTTCCCATTTGCTGGCCCTGGTTTGGCCCCCATGAGTCCAGAGAGGATTACCCTGCACACGGGATCGCACGAGCCGCATCATGGGAATTGACTGAGGCATCCCTTTTAGAGGATGAAAGCCATCAACTGCTGTTTCGATGGGTTCCCGACTCCACTCATAGCGGCTACTGGCCCTTCAACACCCCGCTGGAGATCCGCTATACGCTGGGCGATGCGCTTGAAATCGAACTCATCTCCCGGAATGACTCGACAGGGACACTCAACCTCAGCGAAGCACTGCACACTTATTTTGGCGTAGGGGATGTCCGTGAGGTGACAATTCGCGGGCTAGAGGGCGGTGAATATCTCGACAAGGCCGATAATGGCCGACGCCAGTATCAGTCCGGGCCAATCAGCATTACCGGGGAAACCGACCGCGTCTATCTTTCGACCCAGAGCGACTGCCTCATTGAAGACCCCCTGCTCAACCGCATCATCCGTATCGAGAAGCGCGGCAGCCAGTCGACGGTCGTCTGGAATCCCTGGGAGGAGAAATCGAAGCGGCTGGGCGATCTCGGCGAGACCGGCTACCTCAACATGGTGTGCGTGGAGAGCGGAAACGCCGCTGACGATCGCATCACCCTAAAACCTGGCGAGGAACAGCGGCTGTGGGTCCGTTATTCGGTTTCCGCTCTTGTTGAGTGAGGCCAGCGGCCCCCTATCCAAGTGCCCTGCGCGCGGCATCAATCCATGGTTTGCTCAATTGCAGACTGTGACGATTGCCCGCCTTGGCGTCCTTCAGGATTTCCTCGAAAAGTTTCCGCGCCTCGGATTCACGGCCCACCGCACTCAAGAGCTGGGCATAACGGCATTTTATCTCCGCCCCGGTCGCCGTCTGCAGCAAACAGGCATATTCCGCCAGCGCCGCCTGCCGCTCGCCCAGCCCCTCCAAGGCCCGCGCCAGCAGCAAACGCGCAGGCGGCTTCATCTCTTCCGGATGCGCCTGAGCCAGCGTGTCCAGAGCTACTCTGGCTGGGCCGAATAAACCCGCCTCGACCTGCGCGTTGGCCAGACCCAGCAAGACCCCAGGATCTGCCCGATACATTCCCGTCAGCGAACGCTCATAAAGTTCGATCGCGTCATCCAGCTTACCGTGACGAAGATACTCCTCCGCCAGCGCCACCCGATTTCCGATCGTATCGGAAATCTCCAGTGCCTCTTGCCGTTCGCGCAAGGCCTTGCCGGGGTTCAGCGCCTTGCCCAGCGCCCGCGCACCATCCCCAGCCACCCGACTCTGCGTAAACTCCGGCAACAACACCATAATCACATATAGCAAGCAGCCAATCAGCGGCACGAATACGATCAGGAAAACCCAATAAACCGGATAACCCCGCCGCAAGGCGTGAATCGCGAAGCCGATTTGAACAAGCAACAAAAGAAGGCCGGTGGTTTGCATGAAGAGACCTCAGCTGAATGCGGGAGCCAGAAACAGAGCGCCGCCAGCGCCCGACTATGGTTTTTCGTCCAGCACTCGCGCTGGACTATTAAAGGCAACGCCCTGGTTGTAGGCGCTATTGACCATGACCGCTTCGACAAACGCCGGCGACACGGGCACTTCACTTTCCCACTCCACCAGAAAACTGGCGCCGACCCCACCACTGCGATCCGACTCGCGCACAATGAACTCGGTGGAGGCCATCGGCTTGAGTGTGCTCGACTGCTTCAAATAAGACCGGACCAATTCACCGGCTGAACTGAAATAATCCACCCGTCGCAAAGTGATCGGAGTCCTCTGATCCGGGTTACGCACGCTCAGCGTGGCCGTCAGGTTGAGCGTAAACCGTTTATCCCCATACGGCACCTCGGAATAGACCGGTACATAAAGTAGCTGCCCGCGCACCCGGCCCGTCTCCGCCATTGCCGGGTTCGCCAGCACGAACAGCATCAGCACCCACACCAGCCTACCGCGACACACATCAATCCACATGAGGACACCTTACCCCTGAAAAACCTGATAATTCGGCCAGGGAGTTTAATGGAAACCGGCGCGGCGGGTGAACGCGAATGCCCATGGAGTCGGGTTATCATCCCCTCCAACAAAAGTAACCCGGCCCAGCCGACCGTGAATCCAATCAACTTCAAGGCCCATCCCTACCTGGCGCGGTGGGTCGAGCTACTGACCGAACCCTCTTCCCAAAGTGCGACGATGGTAATGGAAATGCTGGCGATCCTTCTGGCCAGCAACCTGCTCTGGGCGGCGGGGATACCCTGGCTATTGCGCAAACTGGAACGACTGGCCATTTCACCCATCAACGCCTACGCATGGACGCTGCCCGCTTCCTTCCTCTATTCCCCGCTGATGCTGACACTCATCCAGGACGTGCTCGGCCACAGCTTTGAACTGCGCAACCGCTGGTTTCTGCTGCTCATGATCCTGGTCAGCTCACAAACGCTCACCGCCTTTTACGCCTTTGCGCTACGCCACCCGCGCAGCGATGCCCCCATCGGACTGGAGTCGGGTCTGGCTGTATCGCTGTTCCTCCTGCTGGTCTCCATACCGTCGGCACTCATCCTGATCGGCTTCAACACCATCGTGCCGTTTTTTTGATTCACTCCTCGACTTACAGGCAGATCGCAAACCGACCACATGAAACCCTTCCGAGGCTTTACCCTGATCGAGCTGATGGTCACCCTGGTCGTCGCCGCCATTGTGTTGACCGTGGCCGTACCCAATTTTCGCGAGCTCATCGAAAGAAACCGGGCCAGCTCTCACACCAACCTGATGGTCGGCGCTTTGCAACTGGCGCGCAGTGAAGCCATCAAGCGAGGGAGCAATCTGGTCATTCTGTGTAAAAGCTCGAATGGCACAAGTTGCAGCAGTTCCGCCGCCTGGAAAGATGGCTGGCTGTTATTCGCCGACAAGAATGCCGACAAAACATATTCTGCGGGAACCGATGAACTGATACGCCGTTATGACGCCATGCCTAAACTCGACATAACAACCGGCAACAGTTTTCGATGCTGGGTCGGTTTCGGGCCTAACGGCTACCCGGAGGGCAGTGGCACAAGCTGTGCCGGCGGAGCCGTCGGCAACGACACATTCTCCATCTGCGCCGCCAGTACCAGCGCCACCCAGCGCGGCCGCAGTATCATCATCAACAAGATTGGCCGGATACGAACGGAGGACAAGACATGTACCTGAAACGTCCAGGGCACCTACTACAGTGTGGCTTCACCCTCATCGAACTGATGATCACCGTCGCCATCATCGCCATTCTGGCCAGTGTGGCTTATCCCTCCTACCAGCAATACGTTATTCGCTCGAATCGATCGGAGATGCAACAATTCCTGCTCGATATTGCCAACCGGGAAGAGGAATATCTGCTGAATAACCGGCTGTACACCACCGCCCTGACCGATTTGAGTGTGTCGCTACCGGCACGATTACAGAACCTGTATTTGGCGCCCACGATTAGCAAGACCGACTCGCCGCCGAGCTACAGCATCAGCGCGGCACCGAAGAGCGGATCGATTCAGGCCAGTGATCCCACCCTTGGCCTGACCAGCCAGGGCGTTAAAACACCTGCGGACAAATGGTAAACAAGCCCCGACTCAAGCCAGGCAGGCCGTGCAAAACCGGCCATTCACAGGAACGCGGGGTCGGGCTCATTGAAGTGCTGATCTCGATTCTGGTCATCGCCATCGGCCTGCTGGGACTCGCGGCCCTGCAAGGCAAGGCGCAAAAGGCCGAGATGGAATCCTACCAGCGGTCACAGGCACTGATCCTGCTCCAGGACATGGCCAGCAGATTACGGGCTAACCGAGGGGAACGCACCAGTTACGTGACGACTGGCTGCGCTGCAACTTGCTCTGCCGTCCCTGCATCACCGACAGTCGCGAGGGATCTCTGCGAGTGGGCTAACGGCCTCGCCGGCTCGGCCGAGAAGCTCGGTGGACAATCCGTGGGTGCCATGCTGGGCGGTTGCGGCTGTATTACCAAATACAGCAGCAACGACAACGACAACGACAACGACGATGACGATGACGATGACAACGACGATGACATCACCGGATCCAGCGACGAGTTCGTGGTTTCGGTTGCCTGGCAGGGCCTTGCGGCAGTGGGCACGCCGGCGACCGACAACACTTGCGGCAGCGGCATTCCCAACCGCCGGGTGATGAGCATTCCTCTGCGTTTCTTCGAAACCGGAAGTTGAGTTCAGACTCACGCGATGACCCAGCCAAACCCTACAAAAGAGATTGCCCAAGGGGGGTTTTCTCTCATCGAGCTGATGATTGCCATGGTGCTCGGATTGGCTGTGGTCGCCGCCGTCGGCACCTTATCTGTCAATGCGACGCGCAGCTACCGGGCCATGAATCGGACGGGCGAACAGATCGAGAACGGCCGCTATGCCTTGAATCTGATCAAGAGCGACCTGGAGCACGCGGGATTTTATGGCTTGTTCAATCCGCTCAACGCCAACCTGGCTTTGCCGGCATCCGTGTCCGATCCCTGCGCGTCCAGCGCCACCTTGCAAAGCTATGCAAATAGCCTGCTGCTTCATATCCCGCCGCAATGCAGTGTGGCGCTTTATGATCGATTAAGTGGAACTCAAAGTCTGGTATTACTAAGGGCCAGCTCGGACGAAGCCGACACGGCTTCGGGTGATACCTATATGCAAACCAATCCTACTGATTACATCATGGGCAAAGGGACTGACTTCTTAAGCAATAGAGGTAGCCCTTCTGGCTTCGTCCTGATGAAACCGGACGGGATGCCAGCTGTTATCCGTAAGCTCCACGTGCACGCCTATTACCTACGAACCTACTCAAGAACCAGCGGTGATGGCATTCCCACTTTGATGCTGAAGTCACCGACCGATGCCGATAACACGGCCCAATCCCTGATTGAGGGGATCGAAAACCTGCAAATTCAATATGGGATCGATTCCAGCGGCGATGGTGCTCCTGACAGTTACGTACAAACGCCATCATCAACCCCGGATTGGTCCAGCATCGTCACAATCCGCCTATCTATGCTTGCCAGAAGCATAGAGGCGGATTCCAGCCATACGGACACCAAAACCTACGACCTAGGTAATCTCACTGTCACACCGGGCGACCACTATCATCATCGCGTTTTCACCACGGTGGTCAGGTTGATCAATGTCAGCCAGAGGCGGGAACAGTGAGCCGATGAAGGGACAAGCCGGTGTGGCACTGGCCGTCACACTCTTCATGCTGGCCCTGCTGACCCTCATCGGCGTCTCGGCCGTCACCTTAAGCACGACCCATTTTCGTCTGGTCGGCAACCTGCAAATTGCCAATGAGGCAGAAATGGCGCTTCGCTCCGCGTTGGAACAGGTAGCCTGTGAAAAATCGGGAACGGATTGCGCCCCTGCCAGCTATAGCTGCCGCCGCCTGAACATCTGCGTGAACGGCCATGCCGTCCAGGCCGAAATCCGGCCCAGATGCAACGGCGTGGCCTATAGTAGTGCCGAGGGCGGTTCGATCTCGGGCAAAAACGTCGTCGACACCTACTGGGATCTGGAAGGGAAGATCGTGAATGACGTCTTCGGTGCCAACACCACCGTCCACTGGGGTCTCATGGTGCCCAAAGGCGGACCCTGTCCGCAACCCAATCCTTATGCAGCGGGCAACACTCCACCTACCTGCCCAGCCCCGGCAGCCGTAACCTGTAACTGAGGGAATGCCATGATCCGGAGAAAATCTTTTTTGATCCTAATCTGGCTCACGACGGCTTTCACCTCTGTAAAGGCTGAAGACATCGACCTGTTCAAAGGCGGCGGCGCACAGGATCCCTCACCGCCGAATGTATTGATCTACTTGGACAACACTTCCAACTGGTCTGCCAATAACCAATCCTGGAAGAAAACGAATGTCACTGCAAAATGTGCTGGTGACGGGACTTGCCTGAATTATGTCAGCCAGATATTTGGAAACAATGCCTCCTTGGTGCAGGGCGAGGTCGAGTTGGCTGCCATTAAACTGGTCATCAACGAACTCGTCTGCAACGTGACAGCTGGCAGCCCGATGAAGGTCAATGTTGGCCTCATGATGCTGAAGCCAGACAAGGGCACTTATGCCGACAATGCCGGCACCAGCACCAACGCCAGCGGCCTGGGTGGCTTTATCCGCCGATCGATCGCCCCTCTCGACAGCACTCGTTGCGCCACCATCACCGGCGACCTCGACACCATCTACCAAAAAGTCAGCGACCCCGCCTGGAAAGCGCCTGCCAACGCCAATTACGGGGGCGCCCTGTTCGACGCATTCAAATACTACGGTGGGCACACCAACCCTACGGGCGCAGCCGCCGGGGGTGCGAGTTCGCCCACCGGTCACATCAGCTTTGGCCGGCAACGGTATGCAACGCCCATCAGCCTTGAAGAACCGGCCGCCTTTACCGACACCTCCAAACTTTCATTCAAGAGCCCTATTACCACGCCGCCGATAAACACCTGTGGCGGCAAGAATTACATTCTCCTGATTGGTAATGGTTACCCAAAATCAGACGATTCAACCTTGCTGGACGGCCTCGGCTATACGTGGACAAACACCCAGTTTGCGGCAGCCAGCAGCGACTACTTGAGTGATGTCTGGGCCAGATTTCTGTCAACCACCGATGTCAGTCCCGTCAGCGGCCAACAGACGGTCATCACTAGTGCGCTGAATGTCTACAACAATGCGGAAGACACCAGCCAAACCTCGCTCCTGAAGTCCATGGCCAAGCACGGCAACGGTACGTATTACGAAGTCGGCGGCAATCTGGGACAGTTGGTCGATTCGCTGAAGAACTTCTTCATCTCCATCAATGCCACTAACCAAGCTTTTGCGCCGTCAACTCTGGCACCGAGCGCCAACACTGGCAGACTGGACATCAATCAGGTTTACCTGGGCATGTTCCGCCCGGACAAGAACCCTCGCTGGTTTGGCAACTTGAAGCTTTACCAATTGGGCCTGAATGGAATGAATGATAACGGGACACCCAATAACACGAGTGATGACACTCCCAATGTTTACTTGGGCGATAGCCAGAATCCGCCGATGGAAGCCAGTAGCGGCAGCGGCTTTATCACGGACAATGCGATCAGTTTCTGGACGGCGCCCTCATCCTTTTGGAATTTCCGCTGCGGAACCGGAAGCTCCACGGGCGACCCCATGCTTTGCGGATCGCCTGTCTCTGTTTCAGATTCACCGGATGGTGCCGTGGTCGAAAAAGGGGGCGCCAGTCAAAAGCTGCGACTCAGCTTCACCGCAGGCGCTACCAACTCGGCACGAAAGGTCTACACCGACAATGGCTCCAGCCGCATCGACTTCAGCACCAGCAATGTAACCACCACCCAGGCCGGTGTCAGCACGACAGCCGATCGCGACGCCTTGGTCAACTGGGTACGCGGTGTCGACAACATCGGCGAAAATCCAACCGTTGCCAACGGCGCAAGGCCTTCCATGACCGGCGATATACTCCACTCCGAGCCGGTCGCGGTGAATTACGGAACTGCGGCGGGTGGCTGCTCTGGCGGCGATGCCGGCGATGTGGTGGTGTTTTACGCCGGCAACGACGGCATGCTGCATGCACTCAGTGGCGGCAAAACCGAAGGGACGGAACTCTGGAGCTATATTCCCTCCGACTTTCTCGGCAAGCTGAGAAGATTGCGGGACAACGCTCCGGCGGTCACCTTCCCGGGCCCGGTACCCGCAACGTCATTCAACAAGCCCTACCTCATCGATGGCAGCCTCAGCGTTTATGCGCCCGATGCAAACGGTGATTGCAAACCGGACAAGGTTTGGCTGTTTTTGACGATGCGTCGCGGCGGACGCTTCATATATGCGCTGGACGTCACCAACAAATCCAGCCCGTCGCTACTCTGGAAACGGAACAATTCGGATACGGGCCATAGCCAGCTGGGTCAGACCTGGTCAAAGCTCACCCCCATACGGCTGGCCAATAATAAACTCGCTCTCATATTTGGTGCTGGCTATGACCCGAGCGCCGAAGATCGCCCCTTCAGTGTAGAAACAGGCACTTATGGCAATCCGTTCTCTTCCACCCGCGATATGGGCAAAGGTGTTTTTGTAATCTCTCTTGGCACTACCGGTCAAATCGAAAACACCAGACTATTCCCCGGTGGTGCTTTCAGCTTCCCCTCGGACGTCGCGGTAGTTTCCGACATCAACACCGGCTTTGCCGAGCGGGCCTACATCGGCGATACCGGGGGCAACCTCTGGCGCATCAGCTTCAAGGACACCAACTCAGCCATCACGGCAGATAGCAACCAATGGTCAATGACCCAGATTGCCTCGCTGGGCAGCAATCAGAAATTCCTTTATCCGCCCGATGTGGCTCGCTGCGGAGGGCAGGATGCCCTGCTCATCGGCTCCGGCAACCGGGAAGAACCTTTCGACAGAGCGATACCTTACCGGTTTTACCAGATCGAGGATCCGTCCTCGGGTGTCGTGACGCTGAATGACCTATCGAACATCACGACCGTCGGCACTCTACCCGATACGGATAAAAAAGGCTGGTATATCAGCTTGGCCGTTGGTGAAAAAACGGTCGGCAGCGCCGTGACTCAATCCGGGACCACCTATTTCCCCACCAATGAGGCCGCAAGCAATTCCGGCAGCGAGTGCAGCACCTCGCTCGGAACCGCCCGACTGTATGGCGTCAGTTGCAGCACTGGCGGGCCGTCGGTTTATGCCCCCGACTCATCCGGGCAACCCACCGCCCGCTTCGAGGCCATTGCTGGCGGCGGTTTCCCACCCTCTCCCACCATAGCCGTGGTCAAACTCACCGACCAGGCAACGAGTACGACTAAAACCGTCGCAACCGTCCTCTCCGGATCGCACGTCGCCAGCGGAAAAGTGGTTCCCACCAAACGCAAATTCACCTACTGGTATCGGGAGGGATTAGACTAATGGCGTGGTCATCGGCTGCGACGATCGAAAATAAAACCATGGGCTATGGAATTTTTCAAACCCCCCCCGGTCTATTCGCCTGCTAGCGGGCCAACCGCCCGGTAGCGTTTCAATTCACAATCAAGATGTTTGGAGGTTAATATGGCTGCTATCAATGCAGATATCGCAGCGGCAGACAAGCCGCTACTCGACAAAGCCTGGCTCACCTTCGCGTTTGCCGTTTACGCTGTATTTTATTTTTGGGTACGCTGGTACGAAGGCGTTTATGGCTGGTCCGCCGGTCTTGACTCCTTTGCACCGGAGTTTGAAACCTACTGGATGAACTTCCTGTACACCGAA
>SXQV01000160.1 GCA_005792805.1 Methylococcaceae bacterium
CTTTTCCCCTGGCTTTTTCTGCTGATGGCTTCCGGTTGTCTGATGGCTGACGAATCGGATTGGGTCACTGTAAACAAGGATTTCGGTTCGCAAAGATACGTTGAGCTTGACCAGATCAACAAAGGTAACCTGACGAAACTCAAGCCTCTCTGTGAAGCCAGGCTGAATGAGCCTGCCTGGTTTGGCAGTGGGATCATCAAGGTGGATCGAACCTTGTTCGTCACCACACTGCGGGCCACTTATGCGATTGATGCGGTGACCTGCAAGCCACTCTGGCGCGCCTTGGTTGACTTCAAATATGCCGTCGCCAGTTATTTCGCCACGCGGGGCGCCGGTTATGCCAAAGGGGTGGTCTATCGGGGCACCAATGATGGCCAGCTGATCGCACTGGACGCGAAAACGGGCAAGCTGATCTGGGCGGTGCAGGCGGCAGATTCCAGTCAGAGAGAATCGTTGGTTGCCGCTCCCGTCATCTGGAATGACCGGCTGTTCCTTGGTGTTGCGACCAGCGACAAAGGCATCAATGGCCGCTTGATGGCGCTGGACGTGCTGACCGGCAAGGCACTCTGGCAGTTCAGGACGCTACAGATGAACAACGAGCAGGGGGGTGGATTCTGGACCACAGTCACTCTGGATACGACCACGGGGGAGGTCATTGCACCGGTCTCCAATCCGACCCCTATTTTCTATCCTGAAGACCGGCCAGGTGATAACGTTTATACCAATTCGGTTATCTCGGTGGACGCCGCCACCGGAAAACTGAATTGGTACTACCAGGCGGTTCCTCGTGACGAACATGATTGGGATCTTTCGGCCGCGCCAACGCTGTACCGCGTCAACGGAGACCAGTCCATGCTGGCCGTGACCGGCAAAAGCGGTCGAGTCTACGGCTATGATCGCACCACCCGATCCCCGGTTTTTGATGTCCCGGCGACCACGATGGCGCATGACCAGGAACCTCTGGATTCCAACTGGAAGTGGGTCTGTCCGGGTGCTGGGGCGCAGTACAATGGCACTGCCTACGATCCACGTCTGGGATCGATCTTCGTCGGCATGCTGGATTGGTGCCGTTATTTCAAATCGACCCCGCCCACCAGTGATACTGATTATGCCGGGGGCTCGACCACCCCCGACTACAGCGCATCACCGGAAGGCCGAATTACTGCCCTCAAGGCGGGAACCGGCCAGACGATTTGGCGCTATCAGAATGATGCTCCTGTCATCGCCGGTCTGGTGACCACAAAATCCGGGCTGCTATTCGCGGGAGACGTAAAGGGGCGTCTGCTGGTATTCGATGCCGGCAGTGGGGCGCTCCATCAGCGGCAGGATCTGGGCGGTGCCCTGAATCATGGTTTGATCAGTTACGCTGTAGAGGATCGCCAGTATCTTGCAGCCGCAGTGGGCGGTTCCTCGATCACGACGGATGGCGTCGCCGGGCCCCTGCGGGTGACGGTTCTCGGCTTGAGTGATCGCAAAAAGCCCAACGTCACCTCCTTCCCCCGGATTAAACCGGCGGAAAACTTCACCTCAGCGCCCAAAGCCTTGTTCATGACCGTTTGCAGCAACTGTCATGGCCAATCCGGCACCGGGGCGCTGTATCCCTCGCTCTTGCGTCATACCCATCTGGCCGACCCCAAGCGGCTGGAGAAATTTCTCGCCACGGTTCCGGATCCCATGCCCAAGCTCTATCCCGGCTTGCTGAATTCGTCCGATGTCCGGTTGATCGCCAACTATCTGAGAACCGATGTCTTCAAATGCGGACAGTCTGGCGGCCAAAACTGCAAACCCTACGGACCTGCGGTGACCGGAGGGTCTCGTGAATGGCGGCAGATCTATTCGGTGCTGGTTGACCCCCGCTGCCAGAACTGCCATACCGCAAGTGACCCGACGAATCCGGCCACGAATGACTATCCACGTCAGACGGATGACCGGCGCCCGCATCTGTTCGGCATCAGCCGGGGCGAAGACGATAAGGGCCTGCTCAATGGTCGATGTGATACTTGCCACGGCACCACCAATAATGCGCGGACGGGTGCGCCCGGTGTTGAGGAAAATAAGCAGAGCGGCTGGTTTCTGGCGCCTGCCAATATGTCGATGGAAATCTCTCCAGGAACACCCATGCCGGGTGGTCTGCTCTGTAACAAATTGAAGAATCCCGAAACCAATGGAGGCTTCACGCTTCAGGGGCTGCTCAAGCATCTCGATACCGATGTGCGCGTCAACTGGGCGTGGTCGCCCGGCGTCAACTCACGCGGAATCGAGCGAACCCAGCCGCCCATCAGCCATGAAAAATTTGTTCGGGTATTTGCGCACTGGATCGAAAAAGGGGCACCGTGTCCGGATGCAGCCCATTAAAGTTTGGGGTATTGATAATTTCACGTCTCAGAGGGTGTGTATGCGGTGGATTGCTGGCCTGGTGTTATGGTTCGTGGCGGGGACATCGGGTGCTGAATGGAAGCACTTTAAAATTATCGAAGAAGGCAGCGGAGACGAAAAAGCCGTCTACTACATCAAGGCGGATAGTCAGGAGAAAACCGGCGCCGGTTACAAGCTGTGGTATCTGGTGTCCTACGCGAAAACCAGGATGTCGGGCACCACGGCCTACCAATCTGCCAAGGTTCAGGAGGAGTTCGACTGCAAGCGAAAGCGAAGCCAGCAGATCTACTGGATCGCCTACCAAGCCGTCATGGGGGGTGGCGGCATTGCCGGGTCTGAATCGCGCCGCCCGTGGGCATCCGTGCCGTCCGGCTCGGTCCTGCAACAACGCATGAACTCTGTCTGCGGCGCAGCTAAATAACGTCGCTTCGGTGGGGATGCCCCATCAGTAGGGTGGAGCGCTGGGGAAATTCCACTTTGAATCCGCCCCGCACTGGTCGGTCAGACACCCGGTGCCGGTTTCTGCCGCTTTCCTCAGCAATGCCGCATTGACATCTGCCTGCCGGATGGACTGCCCGCCCTGATCGGCCAGGGCATACTCGGCCAAAGTGTCGTTAATGAGTTCCCGCCAGGTGTCCGCCATCTCGGGATTTTTGGTCAGATAAGCACGAGATTCCACGTCCAGTTCGCAGCGTGCACGTCGCGCATAATTGCCAGGTTCACGGGGCAGGGTTCGGCAAGCGGCAATGGCCGATTGGATTGGCGGGTTCGTGGCTTGGGTAGCACACCCCACCAAAGCGGCGGTGATGATGGCGGCGACGACTGGGTTTTTCATAAGCAGGTGATCTTGAGGTGGCTGTTGTGTCAGCATCTGGATGTGCTGTGGCAATCCGTTATTCTCCAAGCGCTTTAGCCACGGCCTGCTGAAAGATGACTTCATCCGGCGGGATGCCGGTCCATTCCTCAAAAATCTGCATGGCTAATTGCACCAGCATCTCGACGCCATCCACGATGGGGCAACCGTGCTCCTGGGCTGCTTGTAGAAAAGGAGTAATCCTGGGGTTGGTGATGACATCAACCACGGTGGTGCCAGGGGTGACGGTGCGCCAATTGACCGGGACCGCTTCCCGCTCAGGCGCGCAGCCCAGATGGGTGGCGTTCATGAGGATCTGGGTGCCTTCGGGAATCTGCACCTCTCCCGCCCATGGCTGCCAGGCACAGGAAACCCCCGAGGCTTTTGTGACGGTCTGCGCCACCTCAATCCCCTGTGACTCACGACGGGTAATGAGCGTCAGCTGTGAGGCACCGGCCCAGGCAAGTTCCACCGCCATGGCTCTTCCCGCACCGCCGGCACCGAGCATCACGACACGCTTGTCCTTGAGGTTTGTGACCTTCTGGATGGCTTTTACAACGCCCTTGCCGTCATTGTTATGGCCGGTGAGGCGTCCGTCCCGGATAGTCATGTAGTTGGCGGCACCTATGGCTTTGACGTCCGCATCGATCTCATCCAGGAAAGGAATCAAGGCAACCTTGTAAGGCACGGTAATACAGGCACCGGCAAAACCCAGGGCACGAATGCCGCCGATGGCGGCACCTACCTGTGCCTCCGAGGCGACATCGCTTTTCCAGAATTGCCAATGCAGTCCGTAATGGGCAAAAACCGCATCGAACATCTGATCAATCGGGTTTTCAGCAACCGGGTGGCCGATCATGGTGGTCAGTTGTTTCTGGGGCGGCAGGGTCGATGCAGACATGGAAGAGTGCCTCATTGATGGTTTATGGGGGGGGTCATCCTATACTCAATCGGCCGACCGGTTGAGTCACGGCGAGGTATTGGCCGCTCAGGGCGTCCAGGCAAATCCCAGGAATCCAGTAAAGCTGGGCGTGGGAGCCGTCGCTCCAGCCGCCAGGTTGGTAAACAGCGACAGTTTGTCATTCAGGGTCCAGATACCTCCGACACCAATGGCGTGTTGACTGTCGTCCCCCCCTAATGCTGTCGTTTGCTTGATGATTTCTTCCGGACGGCAACCACTGGCTTTGGGACAAAGCGGCGTCCATTTTTCGCTCACCCGGCCTACCCGGGGCAAGTTGGCAGCGTTGTAGTAACCATTCAGAAAAACGGCAACGTCCTCCACGATTTCTCGTTGGATCGCCCACGAGAAGGTGACATCCCAGACCGACTGACGGGTGTTCTGGGGGTTTTCAAATCGAGCCGCGCCAAGGTTGTATTCGATCTGAAGCTCCCAGGGCAGGCCTTGGTCAAAGTTCATGCTGAAGGCCGGTTCGGTGCCGCTCCGGAAGGCCGATGACCCCAGCAGATCGGTTTGCAGCAGAACCTCCAGCCCCGCCGCCGGGAGGCGGTACTCCTCAAATTCGTCCCAGAAATGAATTTTGGTGTCAAACGTCAGCGGGCTGAACCCCGTGGCGGGGACCGGATCGCCCTGCACGCTGAAACCCTGGGAATAAAGCCGCAGCTCCATCCAGTCGAACAGCCCGTAGCGAAGCAGGTATTCCCAGTTGTACTGGGACGCCAGCGTGCTGCTGCGGGTGGCATAGGAGCCGGGGGTCGATTCCAGATAAAACCCACCCTGAGGCAAGGTGAATGCACTATTGGGGAAGTTGGCCAGATCAGACCCCGGTGATCTGATGTCCAGCGGTTTCTTAATCTCTTCCTTGGTGTCTTCGAGGGCGAATGCGGTTTGCCAAGCGGCGAGGAGGAGCAGGAGCAAAACCCGGATGGGAGGTGTGGTTATGGCAGTTCTGCTGGGCATGGTGTGGCAGTGGCTATACGTTTTCGTGGGTTGCCAGTCAGAATGGAGCGCTGAGCCGTTTCAGTCATCGGTTTCGCCGACTTCAAACACGTCGTCCTCATCGTCCGGCGTCATCGCCTGCCGGATCAGGTCGGCGGTGTCGCGTAAGGTTCGCTCAATCCCGGCCAGCCTGGCGTCCGACCTGCTGTATTTGCCTCCAATCATGTGATCGAGCTTGTCCAGGGCCGACCGGCTGAGGATCAGGCCTTCCATTAACAGCGTGTCCGGGTCCTTTTTCGTCATGTGCGCGAGTCTCCAGTGAAAAGTCGGATTGAATATGGTCGCTTGGTTTGCATCGGGTAAGATAATGGCCGGTAAATCCATCGTGACGCAAGGGCAGCAATCTTCCACCAGATCTCATGCCCTCTGAAACCCAGCGCCTCGAATCCCTCTGCCGGCAAAAGTGCGGCACTGGACGCGCTGAAGAAATTCTTCCTGCACCA
>SXQV01000161.1 GCA_005792805.1 Methylococcaceae bacterium
AACAGGCCCGTTGCCCAGCGCCGATAGCCCTCGGCGAGGGCTTCCAGCACGCGCCGCCGCTCATCCTTCAGTTCGTAGGCCGGGTCGATATGCACCAGCCCGCGCCGCTCCCTGGGCGGCAGCAGGGCTTTCAAAGTCTGGTAGCCATCGGTGGCTTCCACGCGCACCTGGCGGTCACCGGCAAATTCCCGGGTGATTTCCCTCGCCTCATTGGGATGCAGTTCGGATAGCACCATTCTGTCTTGCGGTCGCAGGAAATGGCGGAGGATGCGCGGCGAACCCGGATACCAGCGCAGTTCCTGGCCAGGATTGGTCGTTCGCACCGCCTCAAGGTAGTGTGCAATCTCTTCGGGAACTTGCGATAGCGGCCAAAGCCGCTCGATGCCGCTGGCGAATTCCCGATTCTTGCGGGCCATCTCCGACCCCAGGTGATACCGGCCCGCGCCAGCGTGAGTATCCAGAAGAAAGAAGGGTTTCTCCTTCTTCAGCAGCGACTGAACCAGCAGGGTGAGGACCAGATGCTTGAAAACATCAGCATGGTTGCCGGCATGGTAGGCGTGGCGGTAACTGAGCATGGGGTGTGTTGAGTGTGGCAAAGGGCGATAGAAAGACAGGCTGGAGGTGGACAGACTCGGAGCGCCGCCCCCGGCGCGATCGAAGCCACAATCGGGCACCGGCCTTGCGAATTCCCGGGGTCTCAATGGCCAGCTTTCCCGGGAAAGCCGCGCCATCCTTGGCGACTGATGTCCAGCACATCATGGTGTTTCGCCATTCTACGATGGGACTGGTCAAGCCTGCACCCCCTTTGCAAATCACCGCTCAACTGTCGACAATCAGGCATATGCTTCAGCATTCCCCTTTAAGCCTTTATATCCACATCCCGTGGTGTGTTCGCAAATGTCCCTATTGCGACTTCAACTCGCATCGGGCCGAAGGCCATTTGCCGGAGCCCGATTACGTCAATGCGTTACTGAGAGATCTGGAAGACCAGTTACCTGAAGTCGCTGGCCGTGAGATCGGGACGATCTTCATCGGTGGCGGCACGCCGAGTCTGTTCAGCGCCGGGGCCATCCATGCAGTGCTTCAAGGCGTGCGGGAACGCATGCCGGTAGTGCAGGGGGCGGAAATCACCCTGGAGGCGAATCCCGGCACGGCCGAAAGCGGCAAATTTCTGGGCTTTCGGCAAGCGGGTGTGAATCGCCTGTCCATCGGCATCCAGAGCTTCGAGCCGGCACAGCTGCAACGGCTGGGCAGAATTCACGGACGGGAGGAGGCGTTACAGGCGGCACAAATGGCGTACGAAGCCGGATTTGAGCATTTCAATCTGGACCTGATGTTTGGCCTGCCCCGGCAAACCATGGCGGAGGCGCTCGCCGACATCCAGACAGCCATAGCGCTCAACCCGGCCCACCTCTCCCTCTATCAGCTGACACTGGAACCCAACACCGTATTCCACAAATACCCGCCCGTCCTGCCCGAGGACGACACCACCTGGGCCATCCAGCAGGCCTGTCAGGCGCAGCTTGCGGAGCATGGCTTCCAGCAGTACGAAGTGTCCGCCTATGCGCAAGGGGATTCCCGATGCCGGCATAACCTCAACTATTGGCGCTTTGGCGACTATCTCGGCATTGGGGCGGGCGCTCATGGCAAAATAACCGACATGGAAACCGGCCACATCACCCGCACCGCCAAAATCAGGCATCCTCAGCATTATCTACAGAGTTCCGGCGACCCGGTGCGCCAAGGGTCGCGAGCAGTGATTCCACGGCAGGAACTTCGGTTTGAATTCCTGATGAATGCACTGCGCTTGCGTGAGGGCTTCGGCGAAAGCCTGTTTGTGCAGCGGACCGGATTGCCGCTCACGGCCCTGGACCCGGAGCTCTCGTCGTGTCTGGCGGAAGGCTTGCTGGAACGCAGCGGCACGAACCTCCGCTGTACGCCCAACGGCTTCAATTTTCTCGATACTGTGCTACAGAGGTTTCTTCCCTGATGGCTGAAAAAACATGATCGCCACCCATGGGCCGAGTTTTTTGCCGTGGAAAATCGGCAAGCTCCCGTCACTCAATGGACGGGCCTCTGCCGTTGCTCCATGCCGGGGGATCGGCGGAGGCGCGTGCAAGCTGTTCGCCTGTTGCAGTGGTCACCATGCGATTATTTAGGTCAGCCACCCCGCCAGGATCCCCGCCGCCGCTGGCGGCAGATTTTGTCGTGCGCCCGACACTCAATGAGCTGATTGCACTCAGCCAGCCCGCCGCCGGTATTGCACTCGCCCGCCCGACCGCCAAGGCCCTCCAGAATGGCCAGTATCTGGCCCGCTTCAAGGGGCGTGGCATGGAGTTTGACGAAAGCCGGCTTTACACCCCCGGCGATGATGTACGCAGTCTCGACTGGCGCGTCACGGCGCGGACCGGCAAGGCCCACACCAAATTATTTCGTGAGGAGCGTGAGCGCCCGGTATTTCTCAGCGTCGATTACCGGGCCTCCATGTTTTTCGCCACCCGGGGTATGTTCAAGTCGGCCATGGCTGCCCGGCTGGCGGCGCTGATTGCCTGGAGTGCTCACCGCCATGATGACCGTATCGGCGGCCAGATTTTTTCCGAGGCGGGCAGTGTCGAACTCCGCCCCGACCACGGCCAGGCCGCCGTATTGCGATTCCTCAAGGCCTTGGCCGACAAATCACAACCCGCCACCGGGGCCGCTGCGGGCCAGGCGCTGGAAGAGGCGCTCATCCATCTGCCCCGTCATGCCCGGCCCGGCAGCCTGGTGTTTATCTTCAGCGATTTTCGTCAGTTGACGCCCGCCGGCGAGGCCGCACTCAGCCGGTTGTCGCGACACTGCGACGGCGTGCTGGTGATGATTTCCGACCCGCTGGAGCAGCATCTGCCCTCTGGCTGGCATCGCTACGGGGATGGCATCAGCGAACGAATGATTCACGGCGGCCGCCGTAGCCAGGCCGATTATGCCCAGCAGTTCCAGGCTCGCCAGGATCAGGTACAAACCCTGGCGCGCCGGCACGGCATGCGTTTCGTTGCCTGTAGTACCGCCGAATCCCCACTGACCGTGCTGAACCGCAGCAGTCGCCGCCCTCAGCCCGCGCCCGTCACCGTTTAATGCCAATGGAATCCCTGCCACTGCGTGATATTCACCTGCCTGACCCCATCGGCTGGTGGCCGCTCGCGCCCGGCTGGTGGGGGCTGCTGGGTTTGCTGACGCTAATCGCCGGCATCTTGATTTATGCGATGCGCCGCCGTCGTCGTGATACCCCAATCAAGCGGGCCTTGCTGGAGCTATCGCGACTGGAGGCGAACGCCGACATGACGCCAAGGGAAAAACTGGAAGCCGCCTCAGTCCTCATCAGGCGTGTGAGCCTAACTCTTTATCCTCGTGAGGAGGTCGCGGGTCTTGCTGGAGATGATTGGCTGACCTGGTTGGATAACGCAGCGGGTACGGCTCTTTTTGGTGATGGAGCCGGGCAGCTTTTGGTGTCTGCCACGTACGAGAAGAATCCCGGCCTAGTCCCGATTGGCGAGCTATTGTCTCTTTGTCGTGACTGGTTGATGCGTATGACCAAGGTTCAGGGCCGTTCTTGACTGGGATGCAGGTCATTCTCGATACCCGGAATCTCAATGCGGGCGCGCCCGAGCTATCCATGATAGTGCCGGTTTTCAATGTGGCACCCTATGTTCGGGAATGTCTCGAATCCATCCGGGCCAATAGCCTTGATGTGATGCTGGAGCTGATCATCATCGATGATGGCTCCACTGATGGTTCCCATGAGGTGATCGAGTCAATGCTTCACGACGGGGCCTGGCCACCTCTGGCGTATGTTCGCCAGGCTAATCAAGGCCTCTCCGCCGTGCGTAACTATGGTGTGGCACTGGCGCGTGGGACATATCTTGGTTTTTTGGACAGCGACGACCGTATCGTTTCCGGGGCATTACGCCGAATGATAGATTACGCCCAGTGCGGAGGCTGTGATCTCATATTGGGTAGAACGCAGATTTTCGATTCCGGGACTGGCGAGCTCAGCGCGTTCTATGACACCGCGTTTTGGGATCTCCTAATCGGCGGCAATCCGGTTTCGTTCACTAATGCCTTGCAAAGCCCTGAGCTTCTCTCATTGGAGCCCAATGCGAATTACCGGCTGATTTCCCGGCAGTTTTACGGGGGCGCGGCATTGAGCTTTCCGGAGGGCTTATATTTTGAGGATGCGGCGGTTCATTTGAGAATGCTGCTGCGAGCCAAGGTTATTGCCCTCTATGGGGGCGATTATTACCAATATCGTGTCAATCGCCCTGGAAAAATCACTGAGGAGCGAAGTCGGCGACGTTTTGATGTACTTCAGGTATGCACACTGGCACTGAATGAGCTCAAGGAGGCCAATGTCACTCCAGCCCAGGGGGGGGCGGCACTCCGTGGGTTGTTTCGGTTGACTTGGGGTTGCGGCATCATGACCATCGAGGGTCAGCGACACGAATTTTTTACTCAGGCAGCGGACATTTTCGGCGCACAAGTGCCTTGGGCCTGGATGACCGCTTATTTGCGGCACCACCTGATGGATCTCAGGCATGTTGTGCTGGGGTTGCTTCTGACCGGGAGTGGGGATCGGGTGCTTGCCGATTTTTCGGCCAAACGATGGCCTCTGCTCGAACTGGTACGGTTTGGTATCCACTTCCTTTTCAACCTTCCAGGAAGAGCCCGCTCTTGACTTGCCGGGCCCATGAGCAGGGTTTTGATCTGTCCGGCATAGCGTCGCCATTTTAATTACCGGGAGCGAAAATCTGATGTCAGAACAATTAGCCATTGGGGTGATAGGTGCCGGATTTTCCGGGGCAGTCATTGCTCATCAGCTGGCCGAGCAGGGCTATCGGGTCGTTGTGTTCGATGCCCGCTCCCATATTGCCGGCAACTGCCATACCCAGCGTGACAGCGAAAGCGGTGTGATGGTTCATGTCTATGGACCTCATATTTTCCACACAGATAATGAGCGCGTCTGGCAGTTCGTCAACCAATTTTCCACCTTCGAGCCTTACGTCAATCGCGTCAAGGCGCTGACCGGCAGCCGGGTCTTCTCGCTCCCGATCAACCTTCTCACCATCAATCAGTTTTTTGGCAGGACGCTCAATCCCACAGAGGCTGCCGCCTTTATTGCAGAGATGGGAGACAGCACGATTGTTGATCCTCAGACCTTTGAAGAGCAGGCTCTGCGTTTCGTCGGGCGTGAGCTTTACGAAGCATTTTTTAAAAGCTACACAATCAAGCAGTGGGGCGTAAGCCCATCACAGTTACCGGCCAGCATCCTGAAGCGTCTGCCGGTTCGGTTTAATTATGACGACAACTATTTTTCCCATCGCTTCCAGGGGATGCCGCGCGAGGGTTATACCGCCATTGTGAAGCGTCTGCTGGATCATCCCAATATCACCATTCTTCTCAACCGATCCTTTCGGCGTGAAGAGGCGGCCAACTTCGCTCATGTGTTTTATAGCGGGGCCATTGATGCCTGGTTCGATCACTTCGAAGGCCGTCTTGGCTACCGCACACTGGACTTCGAGCCCATCCGTGCGCAGGGCGATTTCCAGGGCTGTGCCGTACTCAACTACTGCGATGACAAAGTGCCCTGGACGCGCATCAGTGAGCATAAGCACTTCGCGCCCTGGGAAAGTCATGAGGGCACTCTGTGTTTCAAAGAGTTCAGCCGCGAATGCGAGCCCGCCGACATACCTTACTACCCGATCCGGCTGGTTGAGGAAAAGGCCCTGCTCGCACGCTACGTTGAGGCTGCCCGCCGTGAGGAAAAAGTCACCTTTGTTGGACGCCTGGGGACTTATCGGTATCTTGATATGGATGTGACCATTGCCGAGGCACTGGAGACAGCCGATCAATTTCTGAACACCCGGCAGCGTGGGGAGAAAATGCCTGTCTTCATCCAAGATCCATTGGTCTGATGAGCAGCCCTTTACTCAGCGAGGGTGATCGCCCCAGGGTGGCGGCCGTGGTGGTTACCTACCATCGGCCCTTGGAGCTGCGACAGGTGGTTGACGGGCTGCTTGCCCAGACGCGCCCGCCAGATCACATCATCATTTTCGATAATGGCGGTCCTGTTCGTGCCAATGAAATCCTGGCGGACTACACGCACCTGCTGGATATCCTCCATAGCAAGATAAATTTGGGGGGTGCAGGGGGATTTGCCCAGGCCTTGTCGTATGGGTTGGCTCATGGGGCGGATTGGGTATGGTTAATGGATGATGATGCGGTTCCCCAAGCGGAAGCGTTGGAGTGCTTGTTAGACACCATAGGCCACTTGCCCTCAAATGTCGGGGCATTGGGCTCCGCCGTTGAGGAATATGGTGATGTGGCCGTCCGCCATCGCCGCCGGTTCAACCGCTGGACGGGCTGGGAAAGCTCGATAAGCCGATCATGTTACGGTGAGAGGGCTGTTGAAATAGACACCTGCTCCTTTGTCGGCTTTCTGGTTCGCGCCGAAGCCGCACAAAAGATTCCTTTACCCTCGGCAGAATTTTTTCTTGCCTATGACGATACCGATTATTCCCTGCGGTTGCAGAACGCCGGTTGGCGTCTTTGGCTGGTGCCGGCCAGCGTGGTAGTTCATCTTCGAACGCCAGAATCCAGATTAGGGTTGAGCGATTTCGGCAACAAACACTATTTCAATATTCGTAATCGGCTGATCGTAAAGCGTCGTTATGCGCGCTGCCGTTTGCTGGCGACTCTGGAGGGGCTGGGTTACGGGCTGCTGCTTTGGGTCAGGGCGGGGGGCTGGATGTCCTGCGAGCAGGGGCGGTTACTGATCCATGCGTTTAAGGATGGCCTGAATGGGCGTCTCGGTTCAGTGCCAAGTCAGAGTAGCAGCCCTGGGCTGGTGTGGTCATCTGATTCGTCCCCGGAGACCGGGATTTTCGGGGGCACTGTCATTATCCGCACCCAAGGCAAGCGCACGGAATTATTGGCGGAAGCGATTCGTTCGGTGAGAGCCCAGGCTATTCCATTGAGGACGGTGCTGGTAGTTCACGCGGATCAGCAGACCCTATTGGCGGTGGCCAATACGCTGGGTAAGGAAATACCGAATCTCGACATTGTGCATGCGCCTGATCTCTCACGAAATCGAGGCTATCCCCTCAATGTCGGATTGCATCATGTTTATGCCGATATCCGGTCCGCTGGCTTTGTCGCCTTTCTGGATGACGACGATATCCTTTATCCCCGGTTCGGGGCCGCCATGGCAGAGGCTTTGGAGAATCCGTCGATTGACGTGGTTTATGCCGCGAGCAATAGGCGCGAATTGGGTAAGGCGGCAGAGCTGGCCTACCACCCCTTGCCGGTGGCCTGCCTGCTCCGGGAAAACTTCATTCCCATCAACGCCTATGCTATCCGGCTGGGTTCACTCAAAGCCACTGGGTTAGGGTTCGATGAGACGCTTGAGGTTTTGGAGGATTGGAACTTTCTTCACCGCATGCTCGATCGCGGATTCCGTTTTTCTCCACTGTCAGAGTGTCTCTCTGAATTTCGACTTACCGGCGATGGCAACACGCCTGATAAGCAGGATCAGTTGATGTGGGATCGAGCTTGGGACGGTGTCCATCGTTTTCTCGATGGGTTTTGGCAACGGGTAAAGGCACGCGAGATCGTAGACTCGCTGTATGGTTTCGACTTCAGCCATAGGCCGCCATTGAGTCAGCATGAACAAGTCCGGCTGAAAGAGACGGCTCAGCTTTTATGGCAGCATTTTCCCGGCGAAATGGAGGAAAAAGAGGGAGGTTGCCAGCGTGTCTTGCATGGTTACGCGCCTTTCCGTGAGGGCTCAGTTTCAATTCGAGAGGTGGCCGGGGGAGACACAGAAGGCAGTGCGAGCCCATGAAAAAAACCGGAGATCATGGAGATAGCGAGTCCAGTCCTTTGGCATTAAGCCAGTGTCTCAGGCGTTGCGACGACCTGGAGTCACAGCTTATAAATGCGATCGGGGAGCAGAACCGCATTCGTCAAATGCTGCAAACGCGCCTATTGGATAACCAGCAGAATAACGAGCGTGTCAAAAATGAACTCGTTGCACAAATGGAACTGGAGAAAATGAATTTTCTCTCTCAATTACAACAAGTCCAGGAGACCGCTGCTTGCCTGAAGCTTGAGCAGGAGACCCGCCTTCAGCAAACCAACCAGGATTTTCAGGAGAGAGTCGCAGCAATCCATAACCAATATCTTCAGATACAGAAGGGTTTGGAGACGAGCTTGAGCGATGCAACAGCGATTATCGCGGAGCTTGGCGAGAGGCTGGCCGCAATCGAGGGCAGTCGGATCGCCTTGAGCGAGCAAATCAGATCGATAAAGGCGCGGCTACATTCGACGGAGGGTGAATTGCGGGCGGTCTATCACTCGCTGTCTTGGCGTATTGGCGCCCCGTTGCGCTGGTTGGGCCGGCCCTTTAGCCGCTCCCGCAAGCGCTGAAAGATGGATGTACTCGCTTCAGTGAGGGGAACGCGCCGAGCCGGTAAACAGCCATCGCCGAAGGCCGCCGGTTATGACCAATAGCCTGATGTCCTCTGGTTTTGAGCGCGATCTGGCGAGCCGCTTGTTTAACGCCGGCTGGTATCTGTCGGAAAATCCGGACGTAGCCCGCAGCGGGCTCGACCCATTGACGCATTACTTGGAGCGGGGTGCCTGGGAGTGGCGTAATCCGCATCCGCTGTTCGACAGCCAGTGGTATCTGGGCCAGTACCCTGAGGTAGCCACCGCTGGCCGTAACCCACTTCTGCACTATCTGACTGATGGTGTTTCGGCGCTGAACGATCCCCATCCCTTGTTTGATACGCGCACCTATCTCCGCATGTGTGGCCGGATACCCACAGGAATGACGCCGCTGGAGTTATTTCTTGCGAGCGAAAGACCGGCGCTGGCCGGCGCTTACCGCTCGATTGAAGCGCTGCAAGAGATGCAGCAAGCCTTTCTTGATCGGGTCACTGTGGAGATCTTCTCCGACCATCGCAAGCGGCCCGCCCGCTGGGCGGTGTTTCTGCAATGCGGGCGGCCCTCGCTTCATGAGCAATGGCTAACCGCAACCCCCAAGCCCTGGCACCTCATCGCTAATTTTTATGACGACACCTACCAACGGCCGCTGCCCGCCGACATGGTGCTGGTGCAGAATCAGGGCACCAAATTTACTGGGGTATATCGCCTTTTGAAAGACCGGCCAGAATTTTTTCAGCCCTATGATTACATTCTGTTCCTGGATGACGACATTCTGGTCACTGAAGATCAGGTAACCCGCTTGTTTGAGGTGGTGCAGGCGCTTTCCCTAAAACTTGCACAACCGGCTGTCAAACCGGAATCGGCCTACACCTGGCCGGTTCTGCTTGAGCAACGAGGTTCGATTGGGCGCTACTTGAATACTGTTGAGATCATGATGCCAGTCATTTCACGAGACGCCCTGAGCGTGGGCGCTTATCTTTTTGGCCGAAGTATCAGTGGTTGGGGGCTTGATTTCGCTCTGGGGCAGACCGTTAGCCGTGCGTTTGGTCGGGGGCAGGCCGGTGTCATTGATGCAGTGAGTTTCCTCCACTCCAAAGCCATCGATACCGACGAGGGGCATTACTATGGGATGCTCCGCAGTCACGGCCTCAGTGCGCTGGTTGAGGAACGGGCTATAAGGCTTTGTTATGGAGCACAAGGACCGATAGAATTAGAGCAGGATGAGACGGCGGACGAGTAAGCCCCCATTCATCAGGAGTTGCCGCGACAGCGCAAGCGGGCGGGTATGCACCAGGAAATTAAGCCACCTACTCATTGCAACAACAAACGAGCATCTGTGGAATCAATGTCTTTCCCCAAAACAGCCCCTCAGGTTATTTACGATAGCCGGACAGTCGATGACGATGACGGCAATCCGCCGGAAGCGACACTCATTATCCCGGTTTACAACGTCGCGCCCTATCTTGAGGAGTGCTTGGCCGGAGTATTGGCAACGGCAATCACGGTGAATCTGGAAATCATCATCATCGACGATGGCTCAACTGACGATTCCGGACAGCGCGTGGCCGATGTCTTGGCTGAGCAACAACCTGCACGGACACTCTTCCTCAAGCAGAGTAATCAGGGGTTATCAGCCGTTCGCAACCTCGGAGCAAGTCTGGCCAGCGGCGGCTATATCGGCTTTCTCGACAGCGATGACCTCATATCCGCTGGTGCCATGCGGCGTATGCTTGACTTTGCCCGCGAAAATACGTGCGATGTGGTATTGGGGAGAAGTCTGGTATTCGATTCCAGGAGTGATACCGTAACGCCCTTTTACGATGACTGGGCTTGGGCGCGACTGTTAGCGAAGGCACCCGCTCGGGTGGTTTCCCGGCATGAGGATGCCACCCTGTTTTTCTTGGAGCCGAATGCTAACTATCGGCTGATTCGCCGGGATTTCTTTATCGGGAATGAGCTGAACTACCCGGTCGGCAAGCTGTTTGAGGATCCGCCTGTGCATTACACGATGCTGGCCAAAGCGGCCCGCATAGGATTGTTAGACGTGCCCTATTATTGGTATCGGGTCAATCGGCCAGGGAAAATCACCGCCGAGCGCAGTCAACGGCGGTTTGACATACTGGATGTCGCTAGAGAAACCTTCGGTAAACTGAGCAAAATGGATGTCACCGCCGACGAGGGGGGGGCGATACTTTATGGATTAACCCGGATCGTCTGGTGGTGCGGCGCGATGACCCTGCCTGAGCAGCGCCGCGAATACTTCACGCAAGCCTGTTCGACATTCATGAATCATGCACCGCCAGCCTGGATTGCCCGGTTCGGAGCTCTCCGGTTTCCCGACGAAATTCTGCACCTGGTGATGGGCGGTCTCATGCGCAACGAGGTCAATCGTCTGGTTCGACTTTCCTTTGGCCAGCGAGCCCCTTTCAAATCCATATTTTTCTTGATAAAGATCGGTCGCAAGGATCTCATCGTGCGGCGTCTGCGAGAAATGGCTTCTCGTCAACTTGGAAAAATCAGACCGTCACCCAGGTAATCCGGTTATGGACTTAATTACACGACACATCATCAGTCGGTTATCTTCCCGCACCCCGACCCAGCCAATGCAGGATGACTGCTGGCGGATTAACGCCCACTTTTATGGGCCTCACGTGCTTACCGGCGCGGCCGGAGGGGCTTCCCTGGTGTTTGGCGCACGGTCGGGAGTTTTTGGTCTTCAACTGGCTCACCGTAATCCCGGCCAACTGGTTTTTATCGTTGAGCGCGATCCCGAATTGCGTGAGATTGTTGCGGAGTCTGCGCAAAACCTGGGGGCGGCAAATCTGACCCTGTATTCCTCGCCAGAGGAATGTTTTGTGCGAACGGGTTCAGACCATCAGAAATTTGGGCTGGTGTGCATCGAACAGGACTGGTTCAGCCACGAGTTGCTGCTAACGCTCTCCCGGAATGTGCGAGTCGAAAATCTCGTAGGGGAATTTCATGAGTGGCAGACCAGTCCTTTATGGCTGCACCGCCAAAGTCGTCGCATGGCCCAACGCTTTCACTGGCACAATCACACGCTCAACCTGCCACTCGTCGGCAAGGCCTTTGCCGGGCCCGATGTCAGCGTCGTTGTGCCGGCTTATGGTATCGAGAATTACATCGACCAGTGCGTGGAAAGTTTGGTCAGCCAGACGCTTGAAGAGATTGACATCATCATTGTCGATGACGGAGCCAGGGACCGGTCCGGACAGCGCGCGGATGAGTGGGCCAGGCGCGATGCCAGGGTTCGCGTCATTCATCAGCCGAATGCGGGTTGCGCTGCCGCCCGATCTAACGGGTTGAAAGCGGCCACAGGGCTGTTTGTAGGCCTGGTTGACGGTGATGACTGGGTCGACGCCCCCATGTTTCAGGCCCTGGCGGAATCTGCCGTGCGCTTCACCAGTGACATGGCGCAGTGTGGTTACCGGCACTGTTATGACAGCGATAACACTTGGCAGGATGAGCCGGAAAGTTTCGCCTTGGCCGGCGGTATTGGCCAGGGCAACGGCCTGATAGCGAATCCCCGAGATCTCATTCCCCAGCGTCCGACCATCTGGCGTCGTATTTACCGTCGGGATTTTCTGACCGATCACGGTATCGATTTCCCGATGGCCATTCGGCGATTCGATGATTTGCCCTTTCATTTCATGACGCTGGCGCTCGCGGAGCGGCTGTCAATCGTCAATGCCTGCTATTACAACTACCGGCAGCAGCGCCCTGGGCAGGATATTGGCATCGTCGATGAGCGTTTGAACGTACATTTTCCCATCTTTCGAATATTGAAAGAGTTCGTAAATCAGCATCATTCCCGTGACCTGGAGGATACGCTGATTATGGCTCAGGTAGCCTCACACGAATGGGCCTTGTCAGTGATTGAACGCGACTTACGTAAATCTTATCGCCTAGCCGCTAAGTACGACCTCTTTGGGGATAGCGTTACGCTGTCAGGTGACGAAATTATTAAAGTCATTCGCCGTCATAACCGCCGCCAGGCTTGGTGGGCCAACTCCGTGCGGCGTCAAATAGGCTCGGGCGAAAAGATGTGGGAAGCCGTCAAGGGGTTTGCAAAATAGCCCCCTCTTGCTGTGTGCAAATGGGAAATATAATAACGGGCTGACGGTCCCTGATCTTTATTCTAATTCTGCCGGATATGCTAAAAGCACGGTATCAATGAATGGGGTGTATTCATATTCAAGTGATAGTTTTCTAACCATGAACTTATAGTCAATGCCCCAACTCTCAATAATCGGCTTTATCTCAAAGAAGTCATAAGGATTGTGGTATATGGAGATAGACATGACCGGGCGGTTTTTTGTTATCGTATTTTCTGCCCCTCGGACAGCCCTTATCTCAGACCCTTCAATATCCATCTTTATGAAGCCAACATTTTCTTCTGGCAAATGCTTTTCAACAAAGCTATCGAATGGCACTACTTCCACCCGGGTTGAGCTGGCTGACTTTTGATGCAGGCTGGTTCCGGAAGTGCCGAGATCATCAAAAAAACATTTCACCATGGCAATCCCCCAGGGCAAGCAAATTAAACTCGTTGGGTAGCCTGAAGATTTTTGCTGTCTCTTTGTACATCTCATGATTTTTCGGGGATATATCAAATGAATAAATCTTTTTTGGGGAAAATTTCTCCATTTCATAGGCGCTCCATCCATCGAAAGCACCAAGATCAAAGAAAACTTTGCTTTTAATATAGTCAAGGGCTTTTTCGGGTAAGGCGTTAAGGCCATATCCGGCAACAGGGGGGTTTCTTGCTATAAGGTCTCTTACGTCATCCACAAGCCACTGCGGATAGTAGTGCTCACTGAGCGCCTTGTTTTCTCCAAACAGCTCCCTGAGTGACAGGTCTGGAAACTGCATCGCACTTTTGATGCAATAGTCAACGTAGTCGCAGCTTTTTAAGTCCAGTCCGCGCTTCAATCTGTCTATCGCTGCTGCAGCGTTATGCGCCAAGACATAGTCCTTGAAGCTGCCCCCAAGATTATCAAATATATACGTATAGCCATCCATCTTTCTAGCCGGTCTCTGTTTTGCGTTTGGAAAAGTCAGGTTTAATTGCCCGGGGCTGGTTTGGATTCTTCCGTTGGGGCGGGTGAGGAGCTCCGGGTATGTTGACGCAGGGTTTCAATATTTTCTTTCAGCTGTTTGGCATCCGGTTCCAGAGCCAAGGCCTGTTCAAGGGTTTTTTCTGCCTCTTCAAAACGCTGTGTGTTGACCTGTATGTTGGCCAGCATATTCAGGCCGGCACTGTGGTGGGGGGCGAGCTTCAAAAAGCCCCTCAAATAGCTTTCTGCGCTGCTGTAATGCTGGTTCTGATAGGTCAGGTTGGCCAGGCCATATAAGGCCTGCACGTTGGTTGGCGACCAGCGGCGGGCGGTTACCCAGGTGGTGAGTTGCTGGCGGTACGAGGCCGGCTCAGCGGGGTTGAGCCCGGCGCGAACAGCGCTGGCTACGTAATACTCGGAAACAGCCCAGCTGATGGGGTAACTGGCCATGCACACGGCGGCAGTAATGCACAGTACCGGCACCAGCGGGTTACCGAATGCCCGGCAACCCTTCTGGTGTGGGAGCGTCCTGGCTTTGGGCAACGCGCCATACCAAAGCCCGAGAGCGAGTGCCGCCATGAACAGGCTGGCGGGATTGAAAAACACGTGGTTGACCTGCGCATCCAGGCCGGCGGCCCAGAGCGCCCAGACACCGCATAGCCAGAACGCTGTGGGGTGGTGCCAGGCGTGCTGCATGACCCGGAAAAGCAACCACGCAAACAGCCCGTAAAACAGCAGCGCGATCGGCAATCCGTTTTCGGCGGCCAGTTGCAAAAAGAGATTGTGAGGGTTGGTTTTGATGTTCACGCCGAGCGTCTCGGGATCTTTGAACAGGTCATAGCGTTTGTCGTAGGCGGGGTACTCGAAAGTAAAGCTGCCGGTGCCCCAGCCCATCCAGGGACGGTCCGCAATCATCCCGGCCGTTGACGCCCACATCGGGGTTCTGGCGCCGAGGAAGGGCTGCACTGACAGCCAAAGCGGTGCCAGCGGCGGGGGATTTTGAGCCTCTGCCAATTCGATGGCCTTGGGTGCCTGCCACCATTCGGCGCGTGTCAGAATCTGGCTTCTATAGGCCTCGGGCAGATGCGGAAATAGCCACTTGCCGGCGAGACCCAGGCCGATCATGGCCACTAATATCAGGCCCGCCCGGCGAACGGTGGGCAGACGAGCCGGGTTGATTTTCTGGGCAGATCCGGTTTTGGCAAAGTGGCTCAAGGTTCCCCAGCCAGCGGCCACAATCGCACCCGCCAGCACACCGCCCATGCCCCCCAGGCTGCCACTGGCGACCAGCATGAATGCACTGGTGACAAGGCCGAAAATCAGCAGTCCACGCAACAGCCAGCCCGCTCCCGTCCAGAGCGCCCAGGCCAGGAGCGGAATCAGGTTTACCAGGACATCGGCGGTAAAGTTGAAATGTCCGATGCGGGAGAACAGCACGAAAGAGTTGTAATCCGGTCGCTGGTAATCGACCAGCAGCCCGTACCAGAACCCGGCGGCCAGAATGCCGGCCCCCACCGCCAGGCTCCAGCGCAGGGCAGCCAGATACCCCGGCTGGGAGGCCGTGCGGGAAACTGACCACGCCACCAGACCGGCGGCCGCCCAGAAGCTCAGACGGTTCAAAGCCTCGCCGGGATTGCCGGCGTACAGTACCCCCACCACGAGACCAAGATAAAAAAGGCCCGTCAGCCCGCCGGGGAGAGGGCACCCGCTGTGGAGCGGTTCATCGGGCGCGCGGTGGCGGCAGCTGAAGTGAGCGGCCAATGTGCCGCTGATGGTCAGCACCAGACCCAGCAGCACCAGCACCGCCCATTTCGGGGTTTCATTGGGTTCGACCAGATGCAGCCAGCGGACATTGAGCATTAAAGGCAGGGCCAGCAGGGGTGACCAGGTGACAGTGTTTCGGCACAATGACCCAAAAGACATATTCATTTTGCGGGTTGTTTCAGTTGAAAGTTGAAAAAGGTACAAGTTGGGACAAGTCTCAGGCAATCCGGGAGATTTGTCATCCCGCCGGGGTTTCATGAGCATTGAAGCGCAATACATTC
>SXQV01000162.1 GCA_005792805.1 Methylococcaceae bacterium
TACAAGGTCACCGCCGTTCAGGTCACCAAGGTGACCGGCCCCTCCGAGTGGCAACGCAACTATCGCGAATTCAGTGAAGAGCAGGAGAGCTTTCTGAGCCAGCGAACAGCCGTGGTCGACTGACCTTTAGGTCATGGAGGATCTCGCTCCTGAACCCGGCTGGCCCAGCTACCGGGTTCGCCCGGTTCATCGGTGGCGAGGGGGTTCAGTCGAGCAGTTGGATGATTGTGTGGCGGAAGAGGCACCCATCGCCCTGATGTACAACGGCGAGCCTCATGTCGTTATGCTGGCGACGCCGCTGGATCTCGAAGACTTTGCCTTGGGTTTCAGTCTTACCGAAGACATTGTGATGGAGGCCTCTGAAATTGAGTCCATCCGTGTGTATGAACGATCTGAGGGCATTGAGGTAAGGCTGAAAATTCCCTCCGCCCGTTGCGATGCGGCTGCCGAGAAAGGCCGCAACCTGACCGGGCGGACAGGTTGCGGCCTGTGCGGTGCGCGTACCCTAAAGCAAGCGGTACGCCGCCCGCCGCCTGTGGGTTCCAAAGTTCAAGTGCCCGCCGCAGAGCTGGTAGCGGCTTTGCGGAATCTCCGGCAGCGTCAGCGCCTGAATAGTTTGACGGGTGCGGTGCATGCGGCGGCCTGGGTAATGCCAGGCAAAGAAGCCTTGCTGGTCAGAGAGGACGTCGGACGGCACAACGCACTGGATAAGCTGATCGGCGCTCTGGCCCGCAAGAAAACCGATTTTGGGGCGGGTTTCGTGGTTGTCACCAGTCGGGCGAGCTTTGAAATGGTCCAGAAATGTGCCACGGTGGGTATCGGGCTCATGGCTGCGATTTCTGCTCCGACGGGGCTCGCGATAAAATTGGCGGAGGAGGCGGGTCTCACACTGTTGGGCTTCGCGCGCAACGAAGACCATGTGGTTTACACTCATCCCGACCGCCTGCTTCATTCGAAGCCCGGTCTTTGATTGGCTTTGTACCCTTGACCGCCGTTGGCTCTGGGCCGGCGCTAAACGCTTTTTATTATGGACACTGAAAATCTCGTCAAAATGGCCAACAACATTGGCCAATTCTTCAGCGCCGAGCCCGACACCGAAGCTGCTATCGGCGGCGTGGCAGATCATCTGAAGCGTTTCTGGGAATTGCGGATGCGTCTGGCCATCATCAAGCATTACCAGACTGGCGGTGCCGGACTGAGTGTTATCAGCAAGGCCGCCGTCGCCAGACTGGTTGCCGAACAGGAAAAACTGGTCAATACCGGTGACGGCTGATACATGAACCGGGTCAGTAAGTTCGTCCTTGCATAAAGTCGGAGGTCGTCGTGCTGAGTGTTTTCTGTTCCCCCTCACGTTATGTCCAGGGGCGTAACGCCACCGAATCGCTGGCGTCGGAACTGCTCAGGCTGGGGCATGCCGGTCACGCCCTGATTATTGCCAGTAAAAGTACCCGTAAACAGCTGGAGCAGATTTGGCGGGAAACTTTCACGGTGGCCGCCATCCCGCTGGACATACTCGACTTTGGTGGCGAATGTTCAAGCGTTGAAATAGCCCGCTGCAAAGCGGAAGCCTTGCGGGTCGGTGCCGTCATCATCATCGGTGCCGGCGGTGGCAAGGTGCTGGATACCGCCAGAGCCGTGGCCAGCGAGATGGATCGACCCGTTGCTTGCTGCCCAGGCACCGCTTCCAGCGATGCGCCATGCAGCGCCTCGTCCGTCGTCTACTCACCGGACGGGATTTTCCAGGAATACCTCTTCCATAAGCGCAACCCCGATCTGGTCCTGGTAGACACCCGCGTGATCGCCAGTGCGCCGGTCAGATTCCTGATTTCTGGTATGGGCGATGCTCTGGCGACCCGGTTCGAGGCCGAGGCGGTAAGGCAAGCCTGCAAGCCCAATGGGGTCGGTGGAGTGAGCACGCTCGTTGCGGCGGCGATTGCCGATCTCTGTTACCAGACCCTCATCAAGGATGGGGTTGCCGCAGTTGCCGCAGCTGAGGCCGGTGCCATCACGCCGGCCTTTGAGCGGATCGTGGAAGCCAATACCCTGCTTTCGGGGTTGGGATTCGAGTCGGGAGGGCTCGCCGTCGCCCACGCCGTCCACAACGGGTTGACTGTCGCTGAAGAGACCCATGATCGCCTGCATGGCGAAAAGGTGGCTTTCGGCACGCTCGTACAACTGGTGCTGGAAGGTCGCGATTCGGCGCTGATTGAAGAAGTCATGGGCTTCTGCCATGCCGTTGGCTTACCCATGACGCTGGCCGAGCTGGGTCTGGAGCATTTGGCTCCGGA
The DNA here is from genome assembly GCA_005792805.1 of Methylococcaceae bacterium. Taxonomy (GTDB): domain Bacteria; phylum Pseudomonadota; class Gammaproteobacteria; order Methylococcales; family Methylococcaceae; genus UBA6136. The sequence goes on from SXQV01000162.1 coordinate 2,289, forward strand.
GCGAGCCAGGGCTATCGCTGAACGGGCTGTCGCGGCGGGTGAAACAGCCCATAACGAAGCGTTTGTGGTGACGGCTGAGGCGGTCATGGATGCCCTGTATGCGGCGGACGCCTGGAGTCGATCATTAAAGGCAGAGTACGGCGGCTAGTCTGGCGCCGCGAGAAATTCCCCGACCAATTGCCGCGCCTTCTCTGCGAGTTGCGGATCTTCGGTCTGTAGCTGAAGTGCCCCGGTCTCCTTGCGCAGCCATGTCATCTGCCGCTTGGCAAACTGGTGTGTCGCGATGATGCCGAGTTCGATCATCTCGGCTTGCGTGCATTCCCCCGCCAGATAAGCCCACACCTGCCGATAGCCCACGGCGCGCATGGACGGCAGATCGGGATGGAGTGAGCCATTGTCCCGCAGGGCGCTTACCTCCTCGATCAGTCCCCGTTCAATCATGTCCAGGAATCGCAGGCGAATGCGCGTCCGCAAGTCTTCTCGGCTGGCCGGTGCCAGCGCCAGCCTGCAAAACCGGTAAGGCAATGGCTCGGGTTGGGCCGCGCAAAGCTCGCTGAGGCTGACACCCGCCAATCGATAGACCTCCAGTGCCCGCTGGATGCGTTGCGGATCATGAGGGTGAATGCGCCGGGCAGAGGCGGGATCGACCCGGGCCAACTCCTGGTGCATCCGGCCCCAGCCGTGTTCGGCGGCTTCTGCTGCGATGGCCTCGCGAACCCGTGGGTTGGCCGCCGGCAATTCTGATAACCCATTCAGTAGCCCGTTGAAATAGAGAAAAGTGCCGCCCGCCAGTATGGGCAATCGTCCGCGTCGGCTCACGTCCCCTATCTTTGCCAGGGCGTCATCGCGAAACCGTCCCGTGGAGTAGGCTTCGCTGGGATCAAGAATGTCGATTAGGTGATGAGGTATGCCCTCGCGCTCGGCCAGGCTGGGCTTGGCGGTCCCGATATTCATCCCGCGATAGACCAGGGCAGAATCCACGCTGATCACCTCCCCATTCAGCGCTTGAGCCAGTTCTATGGCGAGACGCGTCTTGCCGGAGGCGGTCGGGCCCATCAGGGCAATGACCGGTGGATGGAGGTCGGATAAGCTCAAGATAGATGGATTTGTGTGTCGTTTTTCAGGCAGGGCCGACCCAGTTTACCCCACTGCCGGCTGCGGATACGCTTGTTAATCTTGAAATCGGGGCCGTAAGCCAGTAGCATTGCGCGATTTACTTAGATCCTGAGGGAGAGAAACATGTCTCGTCGTCCATTGGTCGTCGGTAACTGGAAGATGAATGGCACCCGTGCAAGCTCGCAGAAGCTGGTGGCGGATATCCTGGCCGGGTTGCCGGGTGATGCCCGTGCGGATGTTGGCATTTGTCCCTCTACCGTTTTTATTCCGGAAATCTCTGCCGCACTGGCTGGCAGGAACGTTCGCCTGGGCGCGCAGAATGTCGCCGATCAGGACGAGGGCGCCTATACCGGCGAGATTTCAGCGGCCATGCTGCGTGAATTCAACTGCACGCTGGCGATTGTCGGCCACTCCGAGCGTCGCGCCATTTATGGTGAAACCGATGCGCTGGTCGCCGCTCGCTATGCCAAGGCCATTGCTCATGGCGTGACCCCCATCCTGTGTGTCGGCGAAACGCTGGAGGAGCGTGAAGCCAACGCCACCTTCAAGGTTGTCGATCAGCAGATGGACGCCGTGCTTGATCTTTGCGGAATTGAATCGCTCAAGCAAGCTGTCATCGCTTATGAGCCGGTTTGGGCCATTGGTACCGGCCGGACGGCAACCACTGAACAGGCGCAGGAAGTTCATGCCTATATCCGCTCCCAGATTGCGGCGCGTGATGCCAGCGTTGCCGCGAATTTGCAGATTCTTTACGGCGGCAGCATGAAGCCGGATAACGCGGCGGCCCTCCTGTCTCAGCCCGATGTCGACGGCGGCCTGATTGGCGGCGCTTCACTGGATGCCAAATCCTTCCTGGCCATTTGTCTCGCAGCTTAACGGAAAATCCACATGTATCAGGTGTTAATGATCGTTCATGTCCTCATCGCCTTGGTGATCGTCGGACTGGTCATGCTGCAGCAGGGCCGTGGGGCGGATGCCGGCGCGGGCTTTGGTGCCGGCGGCGGGTCGGGCTCGGTTTTTGGTGCTCGCGGCGCGGCTTCTTTTTTGTCTCGCACCACGGCGGTTTTCGCAACCATGTTCTTCCTGACCAGCCTTAGCCTTGCCTACCTGGCGGGCAACAAGGATAATAAGCCCGAAGACATCATGGACGCGCAGGTGGCTGTAGAGCCCGCCAAGCGCGATCTGCCTCCCGTCGCAGTGCAACCGCCTGCTGCTCCCAAGGCCGATGTACCTGCCGTGACCCCGCCTGCTGCCCCAGCCGGGCAATAAAGGTTCCAGCCGTTTTTTAGTTTTCTTGCCGATGTGGTGAAATTGGTAGACACGCCATCTTGAGGGGGTGGTGACGCAAGTCGTGTCGGTTCAAATCCGACCATCGGCACCAATAGCAAGTCCTGGGTGATCCCTGGCAATCCATGAAACCCGCTAGCCGCAAGGCCTAGCGGGTTTTTTATGTCCACAGTATTCCCCGGCAATCTTGTAGAAGCTCAGGATTTTGACGGTATCAATGACGGTATCCGGGGCATGGTCAAAAATCGATACCGTCAAAATGGACCCCCCCCCAAGCAACTCGGGGGGCCTGGCGATTTTGAGTCGGTCAGGATTTGAACCCATTCCGGCCTATAGGGGGGGGTGGGTCATGCGGTCAAAAAAAAGAAGGAACGATGAAAATACGAGGGAACAAGGGAACACACATATATTTATATATATCTATCAACTACTTATGGATAAATTCCTGTTCCCTTGGCTTTTTTGGTTTTGGGAACATTGGGAACACAATATTCCAACATTAGCCACCGTGGTCTAATGTTGCGCAACAGACCCCGAGGGGCTTTCCCTGGGGCCACCGTTCCAACGCCGCCCGAGGCACCCGCCATGCTCACCGATACCGCCATTCGTAAGGCCGCTCCACGGGCCAAACCGTTCAAACTGTCCGACTCTCGCGGGCTTTACGTGCTGGTGAAGCCCAACGGGAGCAAGCTGTTTCGCTATGACTACCGGGTTGCCGGGGTGCGTCAAACCGCCTCGATTGGGGAATATCCCATGGTGACCCTACAGGCCGCACGAGATGAGCATGGCCGCCTGTGGGCGATGGTGAAGGCGGGCACCAATCCGGGAGAAGTGCGGCGCCTCCAGAAGTTGATCCCCGACGATGAGGGCACCTTTGCCGCCGTCTACCATGAGTGGGTAGACAAAATGAGTCGCACCTGGTCAGCGTCGCACGCGAAATCCACCCGTGACCGCTTTGAGCGCGATCTGTTGCCCGACCTGGGGCGGATGAAGATGGTAGATATTGCGGCACCGGTCGTGCTGGCCGTGCTGCAAAAGATCGAAAAGCGTGGGGCTCTGTATACCGTCAAGCGGGCGCGCGAGAATGTGGGGACGCTGTTCCGCTATGCGATCCGCACCGGGCGCTGCAAGCATGACCCGAGCCTAGAGCTGCGCGGCGCTTTTGTTGGACACGTGGAAAAACACCGGGCGGCCATTGTCGATCCTGAAGGCGTGGCGGGGCTGCTACGCGCCACCTGGGATTATTCCGGCACCTTCATTGTGCGTCAGGCCTTCCGGTTGACCGCACTGCTTGCCTTAAGGCCTGGCGAAGTTCGGCATCTGGAATGGTCAGAAGTGGATTTTGACGCGGGCGAGGCCCGTATCCCCGCCGAAAAGATGAAAATGCGATCCCCGCATATTGTCCCGCTGGCACCGCAAGCCATCGCCATCCTGCGGGAAACTCACGAAGTCACCGGGCGGGGGCGTTATGTCCTGCCCAGTGCCCGGAACCCGCACGGTGACCGCCCCATGTCCGAGGCGGCCATATCCGCCGCACTTAATCGCCTGGGCTACAAAGACCTGCAAAGCGCCCACGGCTTCCGCTCTGTCTTCTGTTCCCTGCTGAATGAAGCGGGCCATTTCAACCCCGACGCCATAGAGCGGCAACTTGCGCACCAGGAGCGCGACAAGGTGAGAGCCGCCTATCTTCACACCCAATTCCTGCCCGAACGCCGCCGGATAATGAAATGGTGGGCGGATTACTGCGATGAGTTGCGCCTGGGGCGTCAGCCGGGGCGGGGTAAGGTCGTGCCATTTTCCAGGGGCTGAAGAGCCGCCCCATCTGGGGTATAGTCAAGCCACCGCGACACCGGCAGGCCAGCCGGGGAAAGTCCTCTCACATTTCCCGCGTCGCGGCTCCTGCCTGTGAGAGTTGCGCGAGAGGGCGCATAGAATGGACTATTTCGACCTCACTGTTGAGGAATCCAAGGATATAGAGAACACCAAGGAATATAGAGCAATTAGCTTGGCTCTCGATGATTTTCAAAATGGTGAATGCACAAAGGAGGCAGTAATTCTTTGCTTTCTGCGGCTATTCAATCCATGTCTTAAATCAATCAAAACAAATAGAAAACGGGCTCTCTGCCGTTTGGAGTGGAAATACTCATAGGGTGACCGTGTGAGCTAAAGGATTGGCCGGAAGGTTTTGCAGCTTGCCGGTCGTCAGAAAGATGATGTGGGTGAGGTTTCTGAGGGATTTGAAACCTCTTGCCCTGA
>SXQV01000163.1 GCA_005792805.1 Methylococcaceae bacterium
CCGCACACTGCTTCTGACATTCTTCTACCGGCAGATGCCGGAGTTGATCGAACGCGGGTACATCTATATCGCCCAACCGCCTTTGTATAAAGTCAAAAAAGGCAAACAGGAACAGTACGTCAAGGACGATAGCGAACTGAATAATTACCTGTTGCAGTTGGCGCTGGAAAAAACCCGCCTGCATACCAATGAAGCCACCCCCCCTATTCAGGGGCCGGGCCTCGAAAAACTTGCGCGCGATTACCTGGCTGTCCGGTCGGTGATTGATCGACTCGGCCATCGCTACGACGAGACGCTCTTGAATGCCTTGACCGAACTCCCGGCAATTGAGCCGGCCAGTCTTGGTGATCGTGCAGTGACGGAAGCCTGGCTGGCTACCCTGGTCGAATGCCTGAATGGCAAGGAGCCGGGTGCGAGCTTTATATTGAAACCTGAATTTGGCGATCAACCAGAGTCTTTCCGCTTGCGAGTCAATAAGCGATTGCATGGCGTCTACAAGCACTTTGAACTAGGTTCCAGGTTTTTCCAGTCGATTGACTACCGTCGATTGTCCGGATTTTCACAGATGACTGAAGGACTTTTCGGTCCCGAGAGTTATGTCGCGGCCGACGAACGTCGCGAGTGGGTCAGTGACTTCAGGGCGGCATTCGCCTGGATGATGTCTGAAGCCCGGCGGGGTCAGCATATCCAGCGGTATAAAGGTCTTGGCGAGATGAATCCGGACCAACTCTTCGAGACCACGCTGGATTCCAATACCCGTCGACTGCTTCAGGTCAGAATAGAGGACGCCATTGCAGCTGACGAAATTTTCACCACATTGATGGGCGATCAGGTAGAGCCACGGCGTGAATTCATCGAACGCAATGCACTGGAAGTTTCCAATCTCGACGTGTAGATATCAGCCCGCTTGACTTACGTCCTCTCTGATCGGGAGAGGATGTCAGCGTATTCAATCGCGCTCTTTCCCTTTTTACTTTCGCATGATTAGCTATAACCCCAAATCCTGGTGGGGTCTGATCTTCAAGTTCCACCGGAGCGATACGTTTCGGCGGCTGCTGCCCAATATGTTGACCATCGCGCTGTTTACGCTGGTGGTGGCCTATCTGAACGCAAGAATTCTCCCGGGCTATTTCCAGACCACCAGTGTCGTCCATTCGCTGCTCGGTTTCATTATTTCCCTTTTGCTGGTATTCCGCACCAACACGGCCTATGAGCGTTGGTGGGAAGGCCGCCGTTTCTGGGGGCAATTGGTTAATACCTCGCGTAATTTGGCGCTGAAATTGAACGCCTACCTTCCGGATACCCATCCGTCCAGGCTATCACTATCCAAAACCATTGCCGCCTTTCCGTGGACCCTGATCGATCACCTCCGAGACCAGCCCTGGTCTGAGCAAGGTCCTATCACACATGGTCCCAATGCGATTTCATCGGTTCTCTTCAACCATATTGAGCGATTGCGCTGCGCAGGCGACCTGAGCAGTGAGCATGTTCGCAACCTTAACAACGACCTGACCGCCTTGGCGGATATCTGTGGCGGCTGCGAACGCATCAAGAAAACTCCGATCCCCTATTCATACAATCTGTTCATCAAGAAATTCATCTTCGCCTACATCGTGGCGATGCCGTTTCTATTCGTACCCGCGTTTGGTTACTGGACAGCACTGTTCTCCACTTTTATGTTCTACGTACTCGGCAGCCTCGAAATACTGGCTGAAGAAGTTGAAAATCCGTTCGGCACCGATTCCAATGACCTGCCGATGGAAGATATTGCCCAAACCATTGAACGTAACCTCCGCGAAATTCTCCTGCGGCCCCAAAGCTGAACCGGCTATCGGCTCCCCTTGCGGGGAGGGTGATCCTTCGTTGGTATAATCCCGCCACCCTATCGCCGCGCTGATCGCATTCTCTATCCATGTCAGAACACATTCTGTTTCTCACTGGCAAGCTGGCTGAAAAACAGTTGCGCCGGACGCTGGAGGAGATGGAACCGGACTTCTCCTGGAAAATCCATCAGCTTGGCATTACCGTCGCCGCCCTGATGACCGCCGATATGATCAGACGACGGCTTAAGGATACGGGTGACGCAAATCGCATCATCGTCCCAGGCCGCTGTCGAGGCGACCTGGAAGCCCTGTCTGCCGATCTGGGCCTTCCGGTAGAACGCGGCCCCGACGAACTGCACGATCTCCCTGAATTTTTCGGAAAAACGAAAAAGAAGCCAGACATTTCCCGCTACGAACTGCATATTTTTGCCGAGATTGTCGAAGCCCCCCAGCTTGATATTGATGGCATCCTCCGCCGAGCGCGGGATTACCGGCGTGACGGTGCTGATGTTATCGATATCGGCTGTTTACCTGCTACGCCTTTCCCACACATGGAAGATGCTGTGGCTGCGCTTAAGGCCGAAGGATTTCTCGTCAGCGTCGACTCATTGGAAACAGACGACCTGATCAAAGGGGGACGAGCGGGGGCAGATTTCCTGTTGAGCCTTAGCGAAGAGACCCTATGGATTGCCGACGAAGTCACGGCCACGCCTATTCTCATCCCCGCCAGACAGGGTGATCTGGATTCGCTGGATCGGGCCATTGCGCTAATGGAAGAAAAGGGGAGAGAGTTCATTGTCGACCCGATTCTGGATCCCATTCATTTTGGCTTTACCGAGTCCATCATCCGCTATCATGAGGTGCGCCGTCGCCACCCTGATGCCGAGATGATGATGGGCGTGGGTAATCTCACCGAACTCACCCACTGCGATACCGCAGGCATCAACGCCACCCTGCTCGGAATCTGCTCCGAACTGCACATCAAACAGATTCTTGCAACTCAAGTCAGCAAACATGCCCGCATGGCCGTCCGCGAGGCGGATTTAGCACGACGCATCATGTTTGCCGCACGCGAACTGCACCGTCTGCCTAAACATATCGACGATGGCCTCATGGCGCTCCATGAACGCGCACCGTTTCCGTTATCCCGAGCCGAAATTCAGGAGCTTTACGAAGCCATCAAGGACCCCAGCTACCGGATTCTTAACAGTCCGGAAGGTCTGCACATTTTCAATCGTAATGGGCTGCATACAGCAGACGATCCATTCCAGCTTTTCCCAAAACTGGCCGTTGAGACCGATGGCGGCCATGCGTTTTATCTTGGTGTTGAACTCGCACGTGCGCAAATTGCATGGCAACTCGGCAAGCGCTATGTGCAGGATCAGCCGCTGGAGTGGGGTTGTCAGGTCAAGCTGAGCGAAGATTCGTCTATTAACCCGCATGCCTACAAACCCGCTGGCCCAACCCTGCATCAGCGCCGCGAAGAAACTTTTGCCAAGGAAGCAGACCAGGCCACTCCCGATAAAAACCAATGATCCGCGAAGTCATTCTCACTAGCCAATCCACCCAAGGTCATGTGCATATCGCGCCGATGGGTATCCATGTGAATGGCGATGAAAGACTGCTCATGCCATTCCGCCCCTCGACCACGCTGGATAATGTGTTGGCAACGGGACAGGCGGTGATGAATTACAGCGATGATGTCCGCATTTTTGCGGGATGTCTCACCGGTCGTCGTGACTGGCCGGTATTGGCAACGGAAGTAATTATTGGCCATCGCCTGGCAAATGCGTTATCGCATGCGGAGCTCGAAGTGGTGCATTACGAGGACGATCCGGTTCGACCGAAAATTCACTGTCGAGTGGTTCATGAAGCCACGCACGCTCCCTATCAGGGCTTTAACCGTGCACAATTTGCCGTGCTGGAGGCGGCTATTCTGATCAGCCGCCTGCACATGCTGCCACCGGAAAAACTCGAGTCCGAACTCGCCTATCTGCGTATTGGTCTGGACAAGACTGCTGGCCCAAACGAGCGTGAAGCCTGGAATTGGCTGATGGAGAAGGTTGAGGCCTTTCGGGAGGGGTCTTCGTGATACGCATGCTGGCCAGCGTGGCCAACCCGGCAGAGGCACGAATGGCGGCAGATTGCGGTGTTGATATCCTGGACCTCAAGAACCCGCTGGATGGCGCCTTGGGCGCTTGGCCGGTTGAGCGGGTCAGGGCCATTGTCGATGAACTACAGGGACAAGTACCCCTCAGCGCCACCATTGGCGATTTGCCGATGCGCGCTGAACTGATCCGCGCAGCCGTCGAGTCCATGGCGGCGACCGGAGTGGATTACGTCAAACTCGGATTTTTCCCGGAAGGGGACTGGCTTGAGATAGTCACAACACTCAAGCCGATCCTGCAGAGAGTCCGGCTCGTCGCCGTATTGTTTGCAGATCATCCCATTGACCTTGGCTGGATTCCCTTGCTGGCGGACGCCGGTTTTACGGGGGCCATGCTTGATACGGCGGATAAACAGAAAGGCGCATTGACGGCACTCCGGGATACGGCTTTTCTCTGCCAATTCGTCAACGAAGCCCAACAGGCGGAGCTGCTGTGCGGCCTCGCCGGTTCGCTACATACCAGCGATGTCGAGCCCCTACAGATGCTTGGGCCGGACTACCTGGGTTTCCGTGGGGCTTTATGCGGGGGAATTCGCACGGATACCCTGGACCCTGCCGCCGTCAGCACGCTACTTCAACTCATCCATCTCAAGCACCCAGCCGCTTAAAAAGCCCGCTTATCTGAACATAGATCATGCTTTACAACCTCGTTCGCCCGGCACTTTTCCAGCTTGATCCCGAAACCGCACACCACCTGACCTTGCAAGGCCTCGGGGCGCTCTCTCACCTGGGTTCACTCAATCCACTCCGCCAGTCACCGGCAGGGCGTCCCTGTACCGTGATGGGCCTGAACTTTCCCAACCCCGTTGGTTTGGCCGCCGGGTTGGACAAGAATGGCGAATGTATCGACGGACTCGCTGCTCTAGGCTTCGGCTTCATCGAAATTGGCACTGTTACTCCACGTCCTCAGCCCGGCAATCCGAAGCCGCGATTGTTCCGCCTGCCGGAGGCTCAAGCGATCATCAATCGCATGGGATTCAATAACGAGGGCGTCGATCACTTGTTGCAGAAAGTCAGTCAAGCCCGGTATTCCGGCATCCTGGGCATTAATATAGGCAAAAACAAGGACACCCCGGTCGAGCGTGCGCTTGACGACTATCTCATCGGTCTGCGTAAGGTTTACTCGGCCGCAAGCTACGTGACCGTCAATATCTCCTCGCCTAATACGCCGGGGCTTCGTAGCCTGCAATCGGGTGAGCATCTCGATCAGCTGCTCATGGGCCTGATGGCGGAACGAGAAATACTGGCCGCCCAACATCACCGGACTGTCCCGGTGGCCGTCAAGATCGCCCCTGACCTGGAGCCCGCCGAGATCGACTGCATCGCTGACGCGCTGTTGCGTCATGGCGTTGACGCGGTGATTGCTACCAACACCACCTCGACCCGAGGTGGTGTCGAACATCTAAAGCATGGCGATGAATCCGGTGGCTTGAGCGGTCGCCCGGTGCTGGAAGCCTCAACCGCCGTCGTTGGTCAGCTGGCGAAAGCTCTCAATGGCAGACTGCCCATCATTGCCTGTGGTGGCATCCTGGCTCTTGATGACGCACAGCGCAAGCTCGATACGGGCGCCTCATTGGTACAAATTTACTCCGGCCTCATTTACCGGGGACCCGCGCTGGTGCAAGAACTGGTGCGCGGCCTGGGTGGCTTAAGTCATCACCCTGACCCAAGCCACTCTGGCTAAAACCGAATGAAGCAACTCACCCATTTTGACGAAACCGGTGCGGCTCACATGGTGGATATAGGAGAAAAAGTGGTGTCTCAGCGGGTGGCCGTGGCGGAGGGTTGCATTGCGATGCAACCTCAAACGCTGGATATGATCATGGCCGGTACACATAAAAAAGGGGATGTCCTTGGCATTGCCCGTATCGCCGGCATCATGGCAACCAAGAAAACCGCAGACCTGATTCCGCTTTGTCACCCGCTGGCTCTATCACATGTCAACCTGCAATTACTGCCTGAACCCGAACATGATCAGGTGCGCGTAACGGCGACCGTCAAAACAGCCGGCCAGACCGGCGTCGAAATGGAG
>SXQV01000164.1 GCA_005792805.1 Methylococcaceae bacterium
CAGGTGCTGGATGAAATAAGGCATCGCGTTGCCGGGTAACCCCTGACCTGGCCAAGGCGCGTGTCTGGCAGTGCCATGCCGGTACCCCCATGAATGAACGACAGGTCAAGGTGCTCAACCGCCTGCTTGATGAGTTTGAAGGCCATCTCACCATCCGTAAATGGGCAGCAATCGCCAAATTTCGCCGGATACGTCCTTGCGTGACATCACTGATCTGATTGGTCGTCGTGTTCTGAGAAGGGAAGATGCGGGCGGACGCAGCACGGGTTATATGGTGAACGACGCCATGGGCGTGGACTGACAAGATACTCTTCGACACGGCGACTGATTGCAGCCCGTCAGGCATTCGAAGCGTGGACCGCAGTCCGCGCCCGTAGCCTGCGGGCTACGGGTTCATGCAATCAATAAGTCAGCGTCACGCCGCCATAACCCGCGAGGCGGGTGGTGCCGTAGCCGTAGACTTCCTGATATTCCTTGTTGAACAGGTTGTCGATGCGGGCGAACAGTTTGACGTTGGGGTGGATCTGATAGCTGCCGGCCAGGTTGGCGATGGCATAGGCTGGAACCCGGGTGCCGAGTACGCCGTCTTTTTCGCCCACCGCGATTACGACCAGATTGAGGTCGGCATTTTTGATGAAGCGATAGTTTGCTTCGAAATTCCCCTTGTTTTCCGGACGGTTCAGCAAGGGGTTGCCGGTTTCCTCGTCAAGTGTGGCATCGAAGGTGTAGTTTCCCCTGATGGTCAGGTCTTCCAGCGGGTTGATCTGAAAAAATGCCTCCACACCCTGCGCCGTGGCGCTGTTGATGTTTTCCGCTATCCAGAAATTCGCGGGGTCGGCCTGAATGAGGTTGTTGAACTGGTTTGAGAAGTAGTTTGCCCCGAGTTGCACGGTCTGATCGAAGAATCCCTGTTCAAAGCCAATGTCCCAGTTGAAGCTGGTTTCCGCTTTGAGATCCTGATTACCGTAGAAGGGGGCGTAGAGTTCATACAGCGTGGGTACCTTGAAACCCGTCCCTGCATTGCCTTTCAGTTTGCTGCCCGTCTCATTGAACAGCACGGCTTCGGTCAGGCTCCAGGTCGCTTTGCTGCCGGAGCGGTTGTTGTCGGAATAGCGGACCGAGGCGGTCGTGAACGAGCGTTCGAAGAGAGTGAACTGGTCCGAGAGGTAATACCCTTGGGTGTTGTAGCTTTTGGTGCCGATGTCTTCGCTCTGATTCTGCATCTGGTCTTCTTCATCTTCCAGGCCCAGTGTCAGCGTATTGTTTCGATGCAGATGGAAGATGTTCTGCCAGTCGCCCTTGATCTTGGTGCCCTGATAGTCGCCCGATAGATCATAGGGAAGACTGGGGTCCCAGTTGCTGTAATTGCGGTTGGTCTGGCTGTAGCCGATGCCCAGCGTTTGTTCCCAGAAATTATCGAATACCTTGAAATGGCTGAAGCCCCGCGTGAACAGCTCGCTGGTGGTGCCGGTGTAATTCAATGCATCAACTGGTGCAAAGGGATGGGCGGGATTGGGCTCGTTGCCCATCATGTAGTCCAGTGCGCTCTTGCCGTGGTTGTAGCGCAGGTTGACGCCGACATCCAGGTCATCGAGGGGTTTGTAGCCGGCTCGGCCATCGAATGTCGTATTGCGGTACCAGTCGCGTTCGGGGTTATCCCAGAGATAATCCGCCGCAGAAAAGCCATGCGTCTGGGTTTCGCTGGCCGTTGTCGAATAATTGAAGTCGTCGATCTCGCCGGACGCGCTGCCCTTTACCTTGAAAGTGTCATAGCTGCCGCCCTGAGACTCCAGGTTGAACTTGGGTGTGCCCTTGCCTTTTCTGGTCACGATGTTGATGACGCCGCCTATCGCATCGGAGCCATACAGGGCGCTTTCACCTCCGCGCAGGATTTCGATGCGTTCGATATCGTCGACCATCAGGTTGGCAAAATCGAAAGAACCGACGGGTGAAGAGGGATCATTCATTTCCACCTGGTCGATCAGAACGAGGGTCTGACCGGATCCGGCACCGCGAGTGTAGATGTTGGTCATCCGGCCTGGACCGCCGCTATTCAGTACGTCCAGCCCAGGCACGAGCCTTAGCGCATCCGCTACGCTCAATACCTGCCGTTTTTTGATTTCATCAGCGGTGATGACCGTGATGGATGTACCTGACTCGCGTTCGGACGATTCGTAGCGGTTGGCGGTGACGATAGTGGTTTCCAGTTCCGGTACGGCGTCTTCCGCCGCATGGAGAGGGAGGCTCTGTAGAGCAAGCAGGGCCAGCATCGGCTGGCGAAGAGCGTTTTTCATCTGATGTTTCTGCCTTTCGTTAAGCCGAGCACACCCGCACGGCGTTGAGAGAAAGTTACGCAGACAACATCGGATCGACGAAGAAGACGGGCGCAGCCGGTCACGGACATCGAGCCGACGCTGCCCTCCGCAACGGTCGGTTGACTGTTCCGGGGCCGGTATCCGGGCTCATCGGTGGTCCTTGGACCCGCTAGCCGCCTTCCCATGCAGATGCACAGTGGCTGTGTGGCAAGCGTTTACCGATTTACCGTTGCGGGGGCAGCGTCGGTTTTGGATTTCTCCGCACCGACTTCCCGTTTAACCCAAGATGAAGAAACACCCAGGGCACCTCGAAAGCAGGGCAGAGTCTAGCAGATAACGAATGGATTGGGGGTGGCCGCAAGCGCACGGGCGCTCCCGGTAACCCGCTTGGCCCTGTCGGATCGACGCCCCGTGCCCGGCGGCAATGGCTGACTGCGGTGTAGTCTCCTTGGAGGGGCGGTCGGCCGGGACAAGATTAGCCCTTGAGCCATTCTCTCCAGGCGGCGTGGCCGATGGCGAGAACCACCGGGCCGATGAACAGGCCAAGAAAGCCGTCGCTGATCAGGCCACCGACGATGCCGAACACGACTAGGGCGAAGGGGATGCGGGTGGCCTGACTGATGACCAGCGGACGCACCAGATTATCTACCCAACTGACGACCAGCGAGCCCCACAATAGCAGCGCCATGGCTCGCCAGGTTTCTCCCTGGGCAAACAGCCAAACGCAGCACAACACCCAGACGATAAGGGCGCCGAACGGAATCAGCGCCATGATGATCGTGGTGAGGGTTAACAGGGCAGGGCCAGGCAGGTCAACGCCCCAATAGCCGATGCCGGCGATGCTGCCCTGAACGATAGCGGTCAGGACGATGCCGTAAAGAACGGCGCGGGAAGTGTTGACGGCAATGTCGAGGTAATTGTCTGCTCTTTCCCCGATGCCGCGCTTGAACCCATGGCGAACTTCTGCCGTCAGGGTTGCGCCATCGCGATAGAGGAAGAACATGAGAAACAGCGTGAGCACCCATTGGCCTGTGATTAGGCCCACATCACTTGCAACATGAATCAAGCGCCGGGAGAAGTCCCGTAACTGCGGTATCAGCTGCTGTTTGGCCAGGTCGCTCAGGTCGCCCCATTGTGCGACACGCTGGCTGAGTTCATCGCCAATGACCGGTATGCGATTAAGTTGACCCTGGAGTACCGAGCGCTGCTCCAGCCAACCCGGAAGGCCCTGGATGAATTCGCTGAATTCGTGCTGGATGACGGTGCTCAGGCCGATCAGGGGGACGATGACTGCCGTACCCAGTAGCAGGATCATCAGGCCGGCGGCAAGCCCTGCCCGCCCACCCATCGCGGCTTTGGTGCGGCGGTAGAGCGGCCAGCTGGCATACGCCAGGATGATGGCCCAGAGGATCGGTTCCAGCAGATGACCGAGGATGCGATAAACCAGCAGGGCCAGTCCGGCCAGGAACAGAAACAGCGCGATCTGGCGATGGGAAGGATTCATGGGTGTGCAGGCCGCTGGTATTGACCTTGGAGATTCGCCACGGTAGTGCGCTCCAATCGATCATCGAGACGCAGTGCCGTTAATTCGCCGCCCCAAAGACAACCGGTATCGAGGCAGTAGGTGCCTTGGCTGACATGGAAGCCGAGGGTTGACCAGTGTCCGAACACAATATGGGCTCCTGTGCTACGCCGGCCCGGCGCTTCAAACCAGGGTACCAGGCCGGCGGGCTGGGTGCCGGGTTTGCCTTTCTGCCTGAATTCCATCTGCCCATCGGCGGTGCAATACCGGAGCCGGGTGAAGCTATTGGTGATGCAGCGGAGACGATCCCAGTCACCGAGGTTCTCATCCCAGCGGGTTGGCTCATTCCCGTACATGTGCCAGAGCATTTCTCTGTAGTCCTGACCGCGTAAGGCGGTTTCTGCCTCATGCGCCAGCTGGGCGGCTTGATTCATGTCCCATTGGGGAGGCAGTCCGGCATGAATCAGGTAAAATTCTCCGCCGTGATGAAGCAGAGGGCGCTGACGCAGCCAGTAGAGCAGTTCATCACGATCAGGTGCGGCCAGAATGTCACCAAAGGTGTCTCGATGTTTGGTGCGTGAAATGCCCTCGGCAACGGCAAGCAGGTGGAGATCATGATTGCCCAGCACGCTGATTGCGGATGCGCCGAGGTCACGAAGGGTGCGGAGGGTTTCGAGTGACCTGGGGCCGCGGTTGACGAGGTCTCCGACAAACCACAGTTGATCGGTTGCCGGGTCGAAACGGATTTTATCAATGAGAGCCATTAGCTCGGCATGGCAGCCCTGAACGTCGCCGATGGCGTAAATGGCCATGGGCGTTAGTGGAGGGCCCGAGGAGCGGCCAGCGTGAAGGGAGGGATTTCCGCTTCAAACAGTTCGCCGGAATCCGTGCGCATCTGGTATGTCCCGTGCATCATGCCAGCGGGAGTTTCGATCATGGCCGCGCTGGTGTATCGAAAGGTCTGCCCCGGTGAAAGATGCGGGGTTTCGCCTACTACGCCTTGGCCGTGGACTTCCTGAACTTTGCCGTCGGCGTCTGTAATGATCCAGTGCCGCGTCAAGAGGCGGGCGGGTTCATCGCTTTGATTGTGAATGGTGATGGTGTAGGCGAATACGTAGCGGCTCGCTGCCGGCTGCGATTCGGACTCCAGATAGTCGATGTGGCTATCAATCTTGATCGAAGGTTTGTTTTTCATCACGAAATTGAAATGCCTCGCGAATGGATGGGGCGGAATAGTTTAACCAGAAGCGTACTCCAGCGGGTGTATCGGACAACTCTGATCCATTTCCGCAAAAAGACCTTACGATGCTCCGGCATCGCCACGAATTGAAACGAATAACAGGGAAAATCCAATGCGCATTCATATCATGGGAATCTGCGGGACCTTCATGGGTGGATTGGCGATTCTTGCCCGGCAGCTTGGCCATGAGGTCTCAGGGTCGGATCAGAATGTCTACCCTCCTATGAGTACTCAGCTTGAGGAGCATGGGATTGCCTTGAAATCCGGTTACAAACCGGAAAACCTGGAACCAAAGCCCGATCTGGTGGTGGTGGGCAATGCCATTTCCCGGGGCAATCCGGAAATGGAAGCCGTGATGAATCTCGGGCTCCCTTATATTTCGGGCCCCGAGTGGTTGCACGATCATGTTCTGCAACACGCCTGGGTGCTGGG